>DBBN01000033.1 GCA_002292215.1 Glaciecola sp. UBA983
TGGGACTGTGCTAGCTGACATTGCAGCAACGGCGAAAGCCGAAGTGCGTTTACCATTAACCGACGGTGATTTGGCCTATCTTAATCTTGATGCAACGGGTGAAGGGAGTGTTGTGTTGACCGGACGAGTGGGTGGCAGAACCGAACAATGGTTAGCTAAACTGACACGTGATGAAGGAGTGATGAACATGCAAAGCCGAGTGATTTACGCCATCGCAGAAGTGAATGATCCATACCGTCGTGATCCGCAAACCCAGCACAACATGTTACGTTTTGGTAGTTTTGTGAATGCGGATATTACCGGTGCAACAGCGAATAATATTGTTGTCTTACCTCGAAATCTAGTTCGTCTTGATGGCACCGTGATCACCGTCACCGAAGATCGTAAAATATTGATTAAAGATGTTGAAGTGCAACGCGCTGATGATGAACAAATCTATATTAGTGCCGGTTTATTGCTTGGCGATAACATTGCCGTTAGTTCAGTACCTAATGCCTATGATGGGATGAAAGTTCGTTTGCCTGGTGATCTTATTGAGACGGCACCTGAAGTTAAAGCTCAAGCCATCAATCAGACTGATGAGGAGGGCGAATAATGTATGAAGAAATAGATACTCATAAAGGCGTGATTGCTTGGTTTGCACGTAATCATGTTGCTGCTAATCTACTGATGTGGATTTTATTATTTGGCGGTGTGTTTGGTATATTGACCATACATAAACAAGTATTTCCGACATTTGAATTTAATGTTATTTCCGTGCAGGTTCCTTATTTAGGTGCAGCGCCACAAGAAGTCGAAGAAGGGGTCGTACTTAAGTTAGAAGAAGCCGTCAAGGATATTGAAGGTATTAAACGTTTAACATCACGGTCAGTAGAAGGTTTTGGGTCGTTAAGTATTGAAGTTGAAGATGATTATGATGTGCAGTTGTTACTTGACGAAGTCAAAGTACAAGTTGATGCAATCCCATCCTTTCCGGCAAATACCGAAAAGCCCGTTGTTTTTCGAGTAAAAGCCCCGCAAGATGTGTTATGGATCTCAACTTATGGTGATGCGTCAGAAAAAGAACTAAAAGAATTTGCCAATGGCTTACGTGATGATATTGCCGGTTTAAATGGTGTGTCTGATGTACGTGTAGTCGGCGATCGCCCTTATGAAATTTCAATTGAAATATCAGAGGCAAAATTACAAGAATATAATTTAACCTTTACCGAACTCGTTTCTGCCGTTCGTCGTTCATCTATTGATATCCCAGGTGGTGCAATCCGTTCTGATAATGGCGATATATTATTACGAGCAAAAGGCCAAGCGTATGACGCGTATGATTTTGCCAGTATTGTATTGGTGACTCGTTCAGACGGGACACGTTTATTATTAGGCGATATTGCATTCATTAATGATGGTTTTGTTGAAGATAATTCATTAGCGTACTTTGATGGTAAGCCTGCTATTAGCATTCAAGTTCGTGCGGTGGGCGATCAAAATGCGCTAGAAATCTCGAAAAGTGTTAATGAATTCTTAGACAAGCAAAGAGTGAATTTCCCACCCAATATCCAAGCCGATACATGGGGCGATAGCTCATTTTATTTGGCTGACCGTCTGAATATGATGCTTAACAATATGGGATTTGGTGCGTTACTGGTCTTTTTAGTGTTGTCATTATTTTTAAAAATCCGTCTCGCGTTTTGGGTTATTTGGGGGTTGCCTGTGTGTTTTTTAGGCACGCTGGCAGTTCTACCTATGGAGTTTTTAAGCGTATCGATTAATATGATCAGCCTGTTTGGCTTTATCTTAGTATTAGGTATCGTCGTGGATGATGCCATTATTATGGGGGAGTCGGCTTACACGGCAATGGATGAAGATGGTCACTCGGTAGATAATATTATAAAAGGGGTGAAGCGCGTAGCGATGCCAGCAACATTTGGGGTATTAACTACGATAGCGGCTTTTTCACCGATGATGATGGTGTCGGGTACCTTTGGTGTGATCTGGAAAACCATCGGTGGAGTGGTGATTGTCTGCTTGATATTCTCCTTGATTGAATCCAAATTAATTTTACCTGCGCATTTAGCGCACATGAAAGACAAGCCTTACGATCCAAGTAAAGCCAATGCCTTGCAACGTTTCAGAGATTTCTTTGCCGAAGGCATTAAGGTATTTATTCGTAATACATATATACCATTTTTGGAAAAAGCCATTAAGCATCGATACACCACATTGGCGAGTTTCCTTGCCGTGTTTATCTTAACCATTGGCTTGTTTTCAGGTGGGATTGTTAAGTTTGTATTTTTCCCAACTATCCCATCTGATTTTATGTTTGCGAACGTCGAATTAGAGCAGGGTTCATCATTGATTCAACGCGATAAAGCCATTAAAACGTTAATGCAATCGCTAGAAGATATGGACAATCAACTCGTTAATGAAACCGGCGAAGGGGCAGTGAAACATTCTATTGCGTTCAGTCAAGGTGCATTAGGTGGACAAGTATTTGTTGAGTTGTCCAAAGGTGAAGAACGTACTATTACGGACATCGAATTGTATGATCGCTGGCGTGATGTTATTCCTGAAATTCCAGGCGTCAAAACCTTTAATATCGGTGCGCCAGGTGGCCCGGGTGGTGGTTCTGATTTGTCATTTGAGTTTAGTGGTAAAGACATTAATGAAATGCGCTTGGTCTCTGCCGAATTAAAAACGTTTTTAGAACAGTATGAAGGTGTATCAGATATTAATGATAGCTTTGCTAATGGTGCAGATGAAATTCGAATCAATATCAAACCATTAGGTGAAGCTTTAGGTTTGAGTTTATCAAGCTTAGCACAGCAAGTTAGATATGGTTTTTATGGTGCAGAAGCACAGCGTATTCAACGTGATGATGAAGAAATTAAAGTCATGATCCGGTATCCCAAAGAACAACGTAACTCAATTGGTAATCTTGAAACCATGCGTATTCGTGCAGCTAATGGCGATGAAATTCCATTTGCAGAAGTGGCTGATATTGAAATTGGTCAAGGTTACACATCGATAAATCGGGTTGATGGTAAGCGTTCGATTAGCGTGACGGCCAAAGTGAATCCTGACGTGATTGAGCCAAATACTATTTTGCGTGATGTGATGGTGCAAGCTATCCCGCAGTACTTAAAACAATACCCTGGGGTATCATTTAAATTACAAGGGAACTCCAAAGAACAACAAGATGCAATCATGTCGCTAGGACAAGGTTTTTTGTTTGCGTTGTTTGCGATTTATGCACTGTTAGCTATTCCACTTAAATCGTATTCTCAACCTCTTATCATCATGTCTGTTATTCCGTTTGGGATCGTTGGAGCAATCATCGGGCACATGGTATTAGGGCAGTCGGTAAGTGTCTTATCTATCTGTGGGATTATTGCTTTGTCGGGTGTTGTGGTGAATGACAGCTTGATCATGGTGGACTTTGTTAACCGTGCACGCGCCGAGGGACGCAGTATGATTGAGGCTGCTATGAAAGCCGGCTCAGAACGTTTCCGTGCGATTATATTAACCTCGTTGACGACGTTTATGGGGTTGATGCCAATCGTATTTGAACGGTCATTACAGGCACAGGTTGTTATTCCGATGGCAATTTCACTAGCATTTGGTATTTTGTTTGCGACCGTGATTACCTTGGTATTAGTACCTGCGCTATATATGGTGTTAGATGATATTAAATCTATACTGTCTAAAACGCATCGTGCTAAACGTGATTTGGAGCGAGCAGAGTTAGCAGCGCAAGCCAATTAAGGTTAGCGCTGTGTTATGAGCACAAAACTTATCGCTTAGTTTAAATTGATGTCAAAAATCTATAAAAAAACGGTGTGAAGAAATTATCCTCACACCGTTTTTTATTATGCCTTTATACTTAGTCAGCTAAGACTTAGTAAAATGACGCTTTAAATTCAACACCAATAACACGTGGTTCGTTTACAATTGCTGTTAGGTTATTGAAGTCGATACCACCGCGAAGATTTTCTTCATCAGTGATGTTACGACCAAATAACGCGATAGAGTAATCATTGGCGAAGTTTTCATAACCAATGCGTAAGCCACCTTCGAAGTTATCATCGGTTGCAAACTCAACTGAATCATATAAGAAGATGTTAGTTTTACCTTGGAAAGCCCAATCAGTAAACACATAAAACTCACCATCATCACCTGCAGGAATCGTATAACGGGCAGTGAAGTTGAAGATGGTTTCTGGTGCTTGTGGGAACGGGTTACCATTGACTAACGCACGGTTATCAGGTGTTAACGCATCGTTAACGGTACAGTTGCCAGCAAATGTTGCATTAGCACCACACGGAAAAACCGATAACGTCGAGTCTTTAATTTCAGTTTTGTTATAACTAAAACCAGCGGTTAACGTTAGTTCATCGGTCGCTAAATACTGTGCGTCAATTTCATAACCTAAGCCAGTTCCTTTGTCTGCGTTAACGAGTGCAGTGTTGTTAGCGCCACCACCGATTGCTGAGAACTGAATATCATCAATGACGTAATAAAAAGCCGCCGCATTTAAGCGCAATGTGTCATCAAGTAAATCAGATTTAAAACCCACTTCTACTGAGTTAATGGTTTCTGCATCCGCTACTGACGGAGCGCCTTCAAACGCAACATCACGGGCTTGAATGGTTTGAGCACGGAAGCCATTAGCATAACGAGCAAATACTGATGTGCTGTTGTCGACTTTATAATTAGCAGAAACTTCATAGCTTAATTTGCCATCATCAACATTTAATGGCGCATAGTCTTGAACGCTAGCTGCACCAATAACTAATGCAAAACCATCTACGTTTTGGTCGCCAACAACCAGTGATTTTTCATCATGGGTATAACGTAATCCGCCAGTTACCGTAAGCTTATCATTAAGCTCATAAGTTGATTGACCAAATACAGCCCAAGTTGTGTTTTCATGAAATACTTCAGAAGCACCAAAGAAACCATCAATACTGGTTACGCTAAATGATGAGTCAAAAAAGTATGCACCGGCTTGCCAGTTGTATGCACCTTCATTGTCACTTGCCCAACGGATTTCTTGAGTAAACTGTTCTAGATCATTCAATAAATCTTGCGTAACAGCAGAGAAAGGGATGAAACCAGGGTAAGATGTTTCAAGCGTGCCGTCACCGTTGATATCGGCTGCTGGATCGGCGCTGACACCACCATCGACATCACCTAAAGAAAAGCCTTCGGCTGTTTCTAATGATGTAATCGAGGTAAAGCTAACATCACCCATGTTGTATTCAACATTGATTGAACCGCCAAGACCTTCGTAGGCTTGAGGGTTGTTATCAAAACCATTGCCTAGTAAGTTGGCATCATAATATACTGATTCACGGTCAAAGTTTGCATTCAGGTCATTGCTACCACGAGTTAATGCGTTAGCTCTGAAGACTGATGCAGTTCCATCTAGATCACGACCATGAACATTCACCAATACAGATAAATCCTCGCTAGGGGTGAACAATACTTGTAAACGGTATGCTTTTTCATCAAAGCCTCCGAATGCATCATTTTGGCCTGAAAAGGCATTATCAATATAATCATCACGAGTTTGTGAAAATACCGATAAACGCGCGGCGACATTGTCAGTTAATCCACCACCAATTGCAGCTTCTGCGTTTTGTGTACCAAAACTACCCATGCCTAATTTGAAATATGCATCAAACGAGTCAGTTGGTTTAACTGAATCAAATTTAACGATACCGGCAGTCGTGTTACGACCAAACAATGTGCCTTGAGGGCCACGAATAACTTCTACTTGATCGATATCGAACAATGGAAAGCTTTTTAATACGACGTTTTCCATTACGACGTTATCCATCACAATAGAAACCGGCTGAGATGCGGCTAAATCAAAATCAGTATTACCTAAACCACGCATATAAAAACGTGGTGCAACACGGCCATTAGAGCTTTCTGCATATAAACCAGGAACACGAGTCGCTAGTGCCAAGATATCATCACCACCAGAAAATAGGCTAGCAAAACGCTCACCGTTTAACGTAGCAATTGAAATTGGCACTTCTTGAAGACTTTGCGATCGCTTTTGAGCGGTGACAGTAATGGTCTCAAGACCTTTTTCTTCTGACACTTCCTGGTAAGCAATAGCGGTATTAGCTGCTAATATTGATGAAATGGCTAGTGCTAATGATGCTTTGTTAAATGCATGCATATATGAATGTTCCTATAAAGGTTTAATGAATGTGTTTAGTGATTATTTTGTATTGATAATAGTGCGTAAAAAACGCGCGGATTATAGTCTATTTTTCTCCTGAACGGTAATCAATTCATGTAATTGATTCGTCAGACGTTATCGTTTTGTGCCAGTATTGATACACTCAATAAAAATAACAGGTATCTCATGCAATTATTAAATGACCAAGCATTTATGGGTAAAACGGTTTTAATCACCGGTGGCGCATCTGGCATAGGGGCGCAAAGCGCACTGACGTTTGCTCAGTTAGGTGCCAATATTGTATTGTCAGATATTGATCAAGAAGCCGGCTTGGCGACACTGTCTCGTATTCATGAAGTCGGTGTTCAAGGCATCTATATTAACGCTGATGTGAGTGACGTTGATCAAGTTAATACCATGTTTGCAACTGCCATTGACGAATTCACCCATATTGATGTGGTAGTGAATAATGCCGGAGTCGAATACCCACCCACGCCAACACATTTGACGGATGATGCGTTATTTTTAAAAAATGTAGATGTGAATATTAAAGGCGTGTGGTTTTGTATTAAAGCCGCACTCAATATGATGCTCAAACAAGGTGGTGGGCAGATTATTAATGTCGCATCGGTAGCTGGCTTGCGCTCAGCACCCATGATTTCAGGATATAGCGCGACAAAGCATGCTGTGGTTGGCTTAACTAAGTCTGTGGCCGTAGAGTATGCGAGAGCCAATATTCGGGTCAATGCAGTGTGTCCAAGTTTTATTGATACACCGATGGTGCAACGCACATTGGCGCATATGGACGAAAAAGGGCAACGTTCAATAATGGGAGCTAGTCCAATGAAACGTCTGGGTAAACCTCAAGAAATAGCGAATGCAATCGTATGGTTGGCTTCTGATGAGTCTAGTTTTATGAACGGACATTGTATGACGATGGATGGCGGAATGCTTGCTTAACCCCATCAGGCAGAATAAAGAATAAAAAAAGCCAGTTTTTACTTTTTACAAGTAATGAACTGGCTTTTTAGTTTGTTACG
The DNA here is from genome assembly GCA_002292215.1 of Glaciecola sp. UBA983. GTDB lineage: Bacteria > Pseudomonadota > Gammaproteobacteria > Enterobacterales > Alteromonadaceae > Opacimonas. Next base: position 7,228 of record DBBN01000033.1, read on the forward strand.
GTTTAATTCAGTACTGAATCAACTATAAAACAGACACCAATGCTTTGGCTAACGCATCCACGTTAGTTAAGTTGATACCTGCAATATTGACACGAGATGAATCAACAAAGTACACGCTGTGCTCAGCTCGAACCGCTTTAACTTGTTCTGGGGTGATACATAAGAAAGAAAACATGCCTTTTTGTTGGTTCACAAAACTAAAGTCTTTTTGTGCGCCATTTTCAGCGAGTTTATTGACTAACAAACTACGTAAATCACGCATACGGTTGCGCATCTCATCTACTTCAGCAACCCATGAGGCTTTTAAAGCTTCATCATGCAAAATAATATCAACCAATGCACCACCATATGAAGGAGGCATAGAGTATATACCTCGGGCAATGGCTTGGATTTGCGATTGTACAATAGGGGTTTGTGCAGAATTTGCAGTAACCATAACAGCTAGACCAACACGTTCACGATATAAACCAAAGTTTTTTGAGCAAGATGCTGCAATAATGACTTCTGGGACAGACTCTACCATTAAACGCATACCGAAGGCATCCGTTTCTAAATCATCACCAAAACCAAGATAAGCACTATCTATGAAGGGCAACCACCCTTGTTGTTGTGCTGCCTCAGCGACTTGACGCCACTGGTCTTGAGTTAAATCTGCCCCCGTTGGGTTATGACAACATGCATGTAATAACACCACGTCGCCTTTTGGAATGGTTTTTAATGTGGCTAACATTTCATCAAATTTAATTGATGCAGTGTTTTTATCAAAGTACGGGTAAGTAGCAAGTTCAAGACCAGCATTACCTATCAATGGAATGTGATTTGCCCAAGTTGGATCAGAGACCCATACTTTGCCATTGTCGTTACAACGCTTCAATAGTTCAGCTAAAATACGCAGTGCGCCACAGCCACCTGGTGCTTGAACCGCGGCAACGCGATTACCTAATACAGCTTGGTTGCCTTTGCCTAATAATAATTCAAGCATGCCATCGATATAACCTTGCACGCCTTGTGGAGTGATATAGGTTTTAGACGTTTCCGTTTCTAATAAGCGTAATTGTGCT
>DBBN01000116.1 GCA_002292215.1 Glaciecola sp. UBA983
ACCGCTGATTTTAAACGGTCGATATTACTTTGCGCATTGGCTTGCTGTTCATCCGGCGAAGTGGCCTGTAACGAATAATAATTATTACCGTTTTTGTCTTTGCGCTCCCACGCACTTAACGAGTATTCTTTTCCTTCAATTGTAATTTTACCTTTAAAGTTAGGCTGAGTGTCTTTATCTTTGTACGCGTTGAAAAATAATACACCGGTGAGATCTTTTTGTTGAAAGTTTTGTTGGCTCATTAGCTAATTAATCCTAGGGTCGTCTATTGGTTCAAAATAAATAAGGTATACTATATTTTTGCTTGAATAGACGTATTTGTAAACATGCTTCGCTTTTTAAATAACACTCGCTTGCATACGCCGGCCAATTTTTTACTGATTATGACTTTTTGCATGGCCTTGGTGTTTTCTACGTGGCAGGTATTGCTGAATAACTTTGTTATCGAACAAGCAGCCTTTACCGGCAAAGAAATAGGGATCTTGCAATCATTACGCGAAGTTCCTGGTTTTCTGGCGTTTACAGCAATCTATGTATTGTTGTTCATTAAAGAGCAATTATTTGCCACACTTGCCTTGTTACTCACCTGTATCGGTGTCGGCCTAACCGGGTTTTATCCCAGTGCCATGGGCTTATATGTGACCACGGTCATTATGTCTATTGGTTTTCATTATTACGAAACCGTCAATCAATCGTTAACATTACAATGGCTCCCCAAGGACCAAACAGCTTCCTTTATGGGACGAGCCTTATCGGTTAAAGCGATTGGGGCATTGAGTGCTTATGCCGTAATTTGGGCATTGATGGAATATTTACAATGGCCCTATGTACAAGCCTATGCGGTAATTGGTGGGTTAGGGGGGATGGTCGTCATCATGTTGTGGCTGAGTTTTCCACAGTTTAACGCTACAACAATACAGACCAAAAAACTCTTCGTTAAAAAACAATACAGCTTGTATTACGCGTTAGTGTTTTTTAGTGGNNGCTAGACGCCAGATTTTCATGGTGTTTGCTGGATTTTTGATGGTCGAAAAATTTGACTATTCGGTTGGACAAATTAGTGCGTTGTTTATGATTAACTATGTATTCAATTTGTTTTTTGCTCCCAAAATTGGCAATTGGATTGGGAAAGTTGGAGAACGTAAGGCATTAGTCTTTGAGTATATTGGCTTGATAGGGGTATTTGTTAGTTATGCTTGGGTAGACAATGCCTATATAGCAGGAAGTTTATATGTCATTGACCACATGTTTTTTGCCTTAGCTATCGCGATGAAAACTTACTTTCAAAAAATATCTGATCCCCGCGATATCGCCGCCACAGCGAGTGTGAGTTTCACCATCAATCACATTGCCGCGGTGGTTATTCCAGCGTTACTAGGGATCTTATGGTTATCCTCACCAACCAGTGTATTTTATATTGGGGCGGTGTTTGCTTGCTGTTCGTTAGCGTTGGCTTGTTTATTACCGTTGCACCCGCAACAAGGAAATGAAACGCGCTTTGGTGCGATAAGGTAAATAAGATGCCGCTATTTACTGTAGCACCAAATCTTTGAATTTTAATAAGTTAGTACTGGGAAGTAATGACACAACCCGGTCTTCTTTTTCTAAGAAGGTGTAAGGGATGATTTCGCTACTGAGCATCGTTGGCGAAGCTTGACCTATGGGTGAACCTGATACGGTAATGCCATTTGTTAACACCGTGAGTATACCGGACTCGATGGGCATGGAATGCTCTTGAAACCACGCAATTAATTCTTCAATCATATTGTTAGTTTCAGTGCATAATGCTTCTGTTGCTTCAATAAACACGCCATTAAATTCAATCGACGTTGAAATAGCATCATGTAAAATAAGGGATTGTCGGATAGATTGTATATGAGCTTTGGTGCGATCATTTAAGACCAATAAAGCTAATTTATTAGATTGATTATAGGGAGGCGCAAGTGGCGCAAATAAAAACATCGAAGCCATACAACACTCATTGGACTCATTTATTATTGGCATAATATAGCACAGAGAATATGACACAGAGAAAAAGAATTTAACCTCTGGCAACGAAATGCTTCGCTATCCCAGAGGTTTGATGGATTTTTAAACAGTGTTGGTCAAGGTCTAAGTTGACCAATTTAGCGCATTAATACCGCTTGATATGGGGCAAGTGTTACTTGTCCATCAGCTATATTTAATTCAGTTAAGTTATTTAACAACACTTGTGCCTGTTGCATATTAATACCACCTAGATCGGCAATATTTAACGTCACCGTGTCACTTGAGAAGTTTAACAACACTAAAATCTTATCTTCATCCAAGGTTCGCGTATACGCATAGACTTGAGTATGCTCAGGCAATAACAAATCATAGGCTCCGTAAATTAAGGTTAGATTATTTTTACGTACTTGGTTTAAGGTACGGAAATAATTTAACTCAGAGTCCGGATCCTGTTCTTGGGCTGCAGCGTTAACCTCAACATAGTTTGGGTTTACTTGGATCCACGGTGTACCGCTAGTAAAACCACTATGAGCACTATCGTCCCAATGGATTGGCGTACGTGCGTTATCACGAGCACACAATTTATGAGATTCTATAAACTGTTCTAAGTCGCCGCCTTCTTCTTTGGTCAGGTTGTACCAATTAATCGTCATAATATCTTTATAATCTTCGATATTATCAAACTTAATATTAGACATGCCTAACTCATCACCCATGTAATAGTAAGGTGTGCCGCGCATCGTTAATAAATACGTAGATAGCATTTTGGATGCAATACGACGATGTTCAGGTGCATCTGACGCCCAACGTGTAACCATACGAGGAAAATCATGGTTACCGAAATAAATCGTGTTCCAACCTTTATCAGCTAGTGCCGTATCCCAATCAGACATCACTTGTTTGAATTTCACTAAGTTTTGGAAATCGTCATTGACGATAAACCGATCACCGACACCAATTCCTTGATGGTCAAAATGATAGTTCATGTTCAGTTCTTGACGATCTGCATCGACCAAATTCAAGACATTATCTGTGTGCGTGCCAGGACCTTCTGCAACCGTCATAATGTCATAGTGCTGAAGTACTTCACGGTTCATTTCATGCAAATATTCATGTAAACGAGGGCCTTGAGCATAAGCATCGATCATCTTTTGCCCTTGATACTTTTCTTCAAATTCAGGATAACCATCATGCTTGGAAATAAAGGTAATGACGTCCATACGGAAGCCATCAATGCCTTTTTTAAACCAAAAATGCATCATGTCGTAAATTTCGGCACGTAGTTTAGGATTTTCCCAATTTAAATCTGGTT
>DBBN01000069.1 GCA_002292215.1 Glaciecola sp. UBA983
GTCATGAATACCGATGCGGAAGGCCGCTTAGTACTCTGTGATGCACTGACTTACGTCGAGCGCTACGAGCCAGATTGTGTTGTTGATATTGCTACCTTAACTGGCGCGTGTATTGTGGCATTAGGCCATCATGCAACGGGCTTGATGTCTACACACAACCCATTAGCACATGAGTTACTCAATGCATCAGAGCAAAGCTCAGATCGTGCTTGGCGTTTACCGTTATGGGATGAGTATCAATCACAAATTGATTCGCCGTTTGCCGATATTTCAAATTTGGGTGTGAAAGGCGCAGGCACCATTACTGCAGCGTGTTTCTTATCGCGTTTCACCAAAAAATATAATTGGGCGCATATGGATATCGCCGGTACTGCTTGGAACAGTGGTGCGAATAAAGGTTCTACCGGACGTCCAGTCAGTATGCTTGCACAATTCTTAATGAATCGTGCTGGTGTGGTGACTGAAGATTAATATGACTCAAGCTCATTTTTATCAATTATCCGAGCAAGATGCGACACCTGATGTGTCGCTTAACGCCAGTCCAATTGAGGTCCTTGCATGCGATTTAGTCGCTAAATGTTACAGTGAAAAAAAGCGATTGACGGTTTTGTGTGCAAACCAAGCCGCTGCCGAAGCATTTAGTGAATTGTTATGGCAGCACCCGCCAGACCGTTTTATTGCGCATAATTTGGTAGGAGAAGGGCCTAATGGAGGCGCACCAGTCGAGGTCACATGGGCAAAGCAAACCGCACTGCGCAGTATTGTGGTCAATCTAGCCGGTGAGCAAATTGATAACCCGAGTCGTTATCATACGATTTACGACTTTGTTCCTGTTGCTGAGGCTGATAAAATCGCAGCTCGAACTCGCTACGCCTTCTGCAAACAAGCTGGATGTAACATGCAGTTTTTCCCAGCGTCTGTATTGACGAATAACGAATAAGTAATACCTAACTGAGAGTAATAATGGATAAGACATTTAATCCTAACGATATTGAACAAGCCTGTTATAAAGCATGGGAAGACAAAGGTTATTTTAAAGCCTCTGGTCATGGCGACCCATATTGTATTTTATTACCACCGCCAAATGTAACAGGTAATTTGCACATGGGGCATGCATTTCAGCATACCATCATGGATGCCTTGACCCGTTATCACCGCATGAAAGGGGATAATACCTTATGGCAATGTGGTACCGATCACGCCGGTATCGCGACGCAAATGGTCGTTGAACGTCAGTTAAACAAACAAGGTAAAACCCGTCATGATTTAGGTCGTGACGCATTCGTTGAAAAAGTCTGGGAATGGAAAGAAGAATCAGGCGGTAATATTAGCCAGCAGATGCGTCGTTTAGGCACTTCTCCTGATTGGAGTCGTGAAGCCTTTACGATGGATGATGACTTATCTAATGCTGTCCAAGAAGTGTTTGTTCGTTTGCATGAAGAAGGGTTGATTTATCGCGGTAAGCGATTAGTTAACTGGGATCCTGTTCTACTAACTGCCGTTTCCGATTTAGAAGTATTAAACGAAGAAGAAAACGGTCACATGTGGCACATGCGTTACCCATTAGCTGATGGCAGTGGTGAATTAGTGGTTGCCACTACACGACCTGAAACGATGTTAGGGGATACGGCTGTTGCGGTGCATCCTGATGATGAGCGATATCAAGCATTCATTGGTAAAGACATAAAATTACCGATAACCGGACGCCTAATTCCAATTATCGCAGATGATTATGTTGATCCTGAGTTTGGTACAGGGTGTGTGAAAATTACCCCTGCTCATGATTTTAACGATTACGATATGGGTAAACGTCACAATTTACCGATGATCAACATCTTAACTGACGATGCTAAAATTAACGATGAAGCCCCTGAGCAGTATCGTGGTTTAGACCGTTTTGTTGCACGTAAGCAAATGGTTGCTGATTTAGATGACAGTGGTATTTTGGTCAAAGTTGACGAACACAAGCTTAAAGTTCCGCGTGGAGATCGTTCCGGAGCGGTAATTGAACCGTATTTGACCGACCAATGGTATGTTGCGGTTGAATCGTTAGCTAAGCCGGCTATCGAAGCAGTAGAAAGTGGCGAAATTCGTTTTGTACCAGAAAATTATAACAAGACCTATTATCAATGGATGAACAATATCCAAGATTGGTGTATCTCTCGTCAATTGTGGTGGGGACACCGTATTCCAGCATGGTATGACAATGATAATAATATATATGTTGGACGCAATGAAGCCGAAGTTCGTGAAAAGCATAATTTAGGCGCAGATATCAGTTTACGCCAAGATGAAGATGTATTAGATACCTGGTTCTCTTCAGCATTGTGGCCATTTGCGACTATGGGCTGGCCAGAAGAAACGCCTGAACTGGAAACCTTTTTGCCAAGTTCAGTGTTGGTCACCGGTTTTGATATTATCTTCTTCTGGGTCGCACGTATGATCATGATGACCAAGAAATTCACAGGTAAAATTCCGTTTAAAGATATTTATATTACCGGTCTTATTCGTGATGAAAAAGGCGATAAGATGTCTAAATCAAAAGGGAACGTACTGGACCCGATTGATTTGATTGATGGTATTGAATTAGAGCCATTAGTGACTAAGCGCACATCAGGCATGATGAATCCGCAAGACGCCAAAAAGATTGAAAAAAGTACCCGCAAAGAGTTCCCTGAAGGGATCAATGCTTATGGTACTGATGCGTTACGTTTCACATTTGCAGCAATGGCTTCTACCTCGCGTGATATTAATTTTGATATGAGTCGCGTCGAAGGCTATCGTAACTTCTGTAATAAGATCTGGAACGCATCGCGTTTTGTGCTGATGAACACAGAAGAGTTTGATACTGGAAAAGATGGTGGAGAACTAACTCTATCATTAGCCGATGAGTGGATTATTGATCGTTTCCAACAAACGATTCATGATGTCGAAAAAGCGATGAACGATTATCGTTTTGACCTTGCCTCACAGGCGCTGTATGAGTTCACCTGGAATCAATTTTGTGATTGGTACCTAGAGTTGTCTAAACCGATTTTAAACTCTGAAGAGTCGACTGAAGCACAAAAACGTGGCACGCGTCATACGCTGATCAACACCCTAGAGCAATTAATGCGTCTAGCACATCCATTTATGCCTTATATTACTGAGCAAATCTGGCAACGTGTTGCACCGTTAACTGCGGTAGAGTGTACCGATACTAGCATCATGATCCAGCCATTTGTTCAGTACGATGACACTAAGCGAAATGCACAAGCTGCTGGCGATATAGAGTGGTTGAAACAATGTATCGTGGGGATCCGTAATATTCGCGGTGAGATGGATATCTCGCCGAACAAACCATTACCGGTATTAGCCAAAAATGTCAGTGAGCTGGATCAACGTCGTTTAGCCGATGTGGCAACGGTACTTAACCGCCTCGCGCGAATAGAGAGCTTTACGGTGTTAAGCGCCGATGATATTGCGCCTGCATCTGCTACTGCGATGGTTGGCGAAATGGAGCTGCTAATACCTATGGCCGGCTTGATTGATAAAGATGCTGAACTTGCACGTATTGCTAAAGCGGCGGAAAAAATTGAAAAAGACCGTGCGCGTACCGCAGGTAAGCTAGGCAATGAAAGCTTTGTCAGTAAAGCCCCTGCAGCCGTCATTGAAAAAGAACAAGGTAAGTTAGCGGATATGGATATGCAACTAGCTAAATTAGCAGAGCAACGTGCGACAATCGAAGCATTGTAGTTTTTACTAAATAAAATTAAATCTCAATAAAAGCCTGGCTTTGATAGAAATATCGAACTCAGGCTTTTTTGTGTCTGATAGCTTATGGCATTTAGCAAAATTGCTGCAATATGTTAAAAAAAAGGCCGCTCATCATTACGATAGCGGCCTTGTAGTTTGGATATCAGCTCAAGCGTTAGTTATTGAACCGGCTCAATATATTGCGTTCCCCAACCGTCATAATGGACTTTATTTTTATCTGCTATTTTGAGTAGGGTATCTAAATCTTCGATTAATGTATCGCGATTCAATGGACGGGTTACCACCGCATCGAAACAAAAAATCAAACCGCCATCATCCAATGGCATTTCTTCGGCATCACCCACTTCAAAACCGGCTTTAAAAGCATCTACAGCCGCTTTCTCAAGCATATCAAAGTCTTGTCCTGCAAGGTGGTGCTCAATGGTATAAGTACCGGCAGGATCGCTGCCATCACTAATCAGTGCATCAACAATCTCATGTGTAAAGTCTAGCCATTCGTCACGCTCGTCGATGTTCATTATACATCCCTTTTTGATTTTGGTTGAACGGTGTGGTTATAAGTATCAGCAGTCTCATTCAGTTCGATTAAACGCTGTTTCATTTGGTTATGAAAATACTTAGTCCATTGCTTAATATCTTTACTCTCATCAAGGCGTTCGGGTTCATAGAATCTGATTAATACCGTGCCGTTGTCCCATCGATTCCATTTGATTTGTTTATGCGTGTCACTGGCACAAATCATCAAAATAGGTTTATCGGTTTCTTCGGCAATTCTAAACGCCCCTGTTTTGAATGGTAGCAAGCCTTGTCCATTACTGCGAGTTCCTTCCGGAAAAAACCACACCGAAAAATTCCCATCAAGGATTTTTTTGACGGTAAGTTTTAGTGTATCCCTTGCTCTGCCTGAGTTGTTCCTGTCAATCATGATATTACCTGATAGATAATAAAGTTGACCGAAAAACGGGATCCATTTTAGACTCTTTTTACCCACTGTGACCACACCATCAAACGCGGCTTTGCATACGGTCATCAAGTCAAAACTGTTTTGATGATTGGCTATACATACATAGGTCTGCTCAGGATCGATGACTTCCCGGTTTTGTACAATGACTTTCAAACCCATAATTTTAGCCATCGAAGCATACCACTTACCGGCAAGCGCAACGCTGTTGTGATGAAATGGGCGAGTCAAAAAGAACAGAAGTAATAGTGTATTAATCAAAATAAAATACACAAATAAGGTAATAATTCGAAGTAAGGCTAACACGTGTACGCTCAAAAAATAATTTGCGCGCAAGTATACCTGAAAACTGCCGATAATACATACACGTTACTTTAATATATAAGCACCCATGCTGACATTTGCCCATGACCACACTGAAGAAGACATATTACATGACCTCATGGAAGAGATTAATGAATTGTACGAGGCAAGTGAACAGACCCTTATCGAGTTAGAAATTAAACCTGACGACAATGAATTACAACGGGCATTGTTTAGACAATTACACACCATAAAAGGAGATTTAGGCTTAGTTGGTTTTGCGCCGATGCTACCTTTGATGCAGCATGTTGAAGATTTACTCGATATGCTCCGAAAAGGCCAAATTATGTACACGAGTAATATGTCAGATGTCGTGTTACAAAGTATGGATCAGGTCAAGCAGTTTGTAAAAATGTGTATCCAAGATGGCAAAACAGAATATGATGATGAGTTATTGCATAACGTCATTATCTTGATTAAAGATATAGCGCCGAATCAAAATGCGGAAAATGAGGTGATATTGGCACAAGCTGCTGCCACCTTACAAGGTCAAAGCCCTCAAGCTAATACAAAACTCAGTATTGATGCCCTTAACCAAGCTAGTCTAACGAAATCTGGTATCCCGAAAGATTTAGCTCCGTTGTTAAAAGCCGATATGTTGTTTTTTAGAGAGTTAATGCAACCCATTGAAAAGCGTGTCCTAGCATTGCAAGGGCGAGGCGATCGTATTGCGCAAATGGCGCATTTAATTAACACTTATGCAGGGCTTCCCATTTCCCCGGAACAGCTCAGTGTAGCCTGTTATATGCATGATTTTGGTATGGCATTTATGCCACCTAGCTTAGTTAATCAGGCCCAGTTGTCAGATCAAGAGCAGCAATTAATGAAATCACATGTGTACAAAAGCGGGCGTTTTTTGGAACACATGGATGCATGGAATGAAGCACGTAAAATAATCATGCAACATCATGAACGTTGTGATGGTAGTGGTTATCCTATGGGGCTGAATGCAGATGAAATTTGTACTGGAGCGAAATTATTAGGGCTCTTAGATACATATTATGATTTGCATCATGCCGATTTAGGAACAGATAATGAAAACTTTGCTCAAAAACGCGCGTTAGTAGCAATAAATAAACACTACCAAGGCCAATTTTGCCCAGTTTGGTTAGGGCATTTTAATCAAACATTAGTACGGGTATTAGCCGCGCACAGTTAATTTTATCGGAACTATCAATACCGGACTTAATGGATGTCTAATTCTTTGAGTTTACGAGTTAAGGTATTACGTCCCCAGCCTAAACGTTTGGCCGCTTCTTGCTTATGTCCATGGGTATGCATTAAGGCACGCTCCAACATGATCTTTTCAAACTCAAACGTCGCATTATTCAAAATACCATCTTGGTTAGTTGCTAATTGCTCATCAGTCCAACGTGCTAATAATTGTTGCCATGAGCTATCATAGGTTGCACTGGGGAGGGAAGTACCATTGGGGCTGTCAGTTTTTACCACATGTTGAGTCTGCAGTAACTCTGGTGGCAGATCGCCTGGTAACACTTCTTGAGACGAGGCCATCACGGTCACCCAACGACAAACATTTTCTAGTTGACGAACATTGCCAGGCCAGTCTAATCGGGTCATTAAGTCTTGAGTTTCGACAGCTAAGATTTTCATTTCGACTTCTAGTTCTTTGGCTGCACGCTTAAGAAAGTGGCGTGCTAACAAAGGGATATCTTCTTTGCGATCATTTAGCGCTGGGATATGAATACGGATCACGTTTAAGCGATGATATAAATCTTCGCGGAACAGGTTTTTTGAGACTAATTGTTCCAAGTTTTGATGAGTTGCAGCGATGATCCTCACGTCAACCGATACGGCTTCATGACCACCTACTCGATAAAATTGTCCATCAGCCAATACGCGCAATAATCGTGTTTGAATATCTAATGGCATATCCCCAATTTCATCCAAAAAGAGTGTGCCGCCATCGGCTTGCTCAAATCGACCTTTGCGGGTGGTTTGCGCACCAGTAAAAGCACCTTTTTCATGGCCAAATAATTCAGATTCAATTAAATCAGCAGGAATGGCTGCCATATTTAATGCAATAAACGGTTTTTTTGCGCGTGGGGAATGCTTATGTAATGCATGGGCGACGAGTTCTTTGCCGGTACCAGATTGACCATTAATCAATACTGAAATACTAGAGCGAGCAAGCCGACCAATAGCTCTAAAGACTTCTTGCATCGCAGGTGCTGCCCCAATAATCTCCGATTGTAACTTGGCATCATCGGTGTGAACAACTTGTTTGCTCTCTTTAACGTGCGCTAGCGCACGTTGCGTCAAGCTCACCGCTTCAGTAATATCAAACGGTTTTGGTAAGTACTCAAATGCCCCTGATTGATAAGCGTTAACCGCAGAATCTAAATCCGAATGTGCCGTCATGATGATGACCGGTAAGTCAGGATATTCGGCGTGGACTTCATTGAGTAGCGTTAGGCCATCCATTTGCGGCATTTTTACATCTGAGATAATGACTTCTGGGACTTGACCTGATTTTAACTGTAATAATAAATCATGTGGATTTTCAAAACAGCAAGAGGCGATATCAGCAGTGTTTAAGGCTTTTTGTAATACCCAGCGAATGGAACTATCGTCGTCTATGATCCAGACTGCTTCGTTGTTCATGCAGTTTCTCCGTGTTTAGTGATCGGTAAAAATATCGCAAATTCAGTGCGACCTTTTCTCGATTCAAGTTCGATCTTACCGTTGTGGTGTTCAATTAAGGTTTGGGCGATAGAGAGTCCTAAACCAGAACCTGATTGTTTGGAGCTCACCATCGGATAAAATAAGGTGTCGCGAAGTGCTTTCGGAACGCCAGGGCCATTGTCATAAATATAAATAACAGCACATAGCGGGACTTTTTTGCCTAAAATAACTTGGTGTCTAGCAACGCGCGTTTTGATTTTGATTTTAGGTAATTTGGACTGCGCATCATGCAAAGCTTGCATGGCGTTTTTGACAATATTTAACACGGCTTGTTGGATCATATTGGCGTCAATATACACATCAGGAATACTAGGATCATAATCGCGTACAATATTAATATTATAATGATTATCGAGTTTAACTAACTGAAACACTGCCTCTATGGGGATATGGATATTTTGCCATGTAAACTGAGGTAAAGAATTGGGGCCAAGGAGTCGATCGACAAGTTCGCGCAATCGGTCTGATTGTTTGATGATCATTTGCGTGTATTCTTTTTTCTCGGGAGAAGATAACTCCATCGCTAGTAACTGCGCAGCACCGCGAATACCGCCAAGTGGATTCTTAATTTCATGTGCCAAGCCTCTCACGAGTTCTTTGGCTGCATGTTGTTGTGCTGCTTGTTGATTTTCTTTACTAATACGCTTTTGTTGATCGATGTGTTTGGCTTCAATTAAGAGCAAATCTTGTTCTTCATTGATAATATATGTTACGCCAATATCAAATAATAAAATACTTTCATCCAGCAAACATAACTCAACTTCATTTTCACTAAAGTTTTCATGATGTTCTAGCGCTGCACGAAATCGCGTTTTATCTAAGGATGAAAACAACACAAAGTCATCGACGATATTGCCGTATAACTGTTTGCGTCCTGTTTTTAGAAAACTGAGCGTGGCTTGATTCGCATACTGCACTTCAAAGCGCGTATTTAAAACGAGCACAGCAGTAATTAAATTATCAAATGTTTTTTCAAAGGAAATATTCATAGTATCCACTATGCACCAAAAAAGTGCATCACGCTATTTATTATCCATTTTCAACGTTAACCAATAATAAAAAACCGTAAATTATCTAAATAATTTGCTATTTTGGTGCACGAAAATGGTGTGTGTAGGAGACGATGCAATTACTTTGCCGTTTTCGTCTTTTACCAGTAAATAAATAGAGTGTGCGCCGCGTTCTACACCAGTTAAGGCCATTGCAGTGTGAGTGGTCGTTTTTTTGAGGACATCATCAAGGTAGATTTCGTAAACGACATTGAGTGCCGAATGCGTTACCCAGCTAATATGGACTTGTCCCTGTGTATTTCTAATTGTGGATTCATCAGCCGGAGTCAGTAACTGTATTGTCGGGGGAGCACTGAGAGCGGGTTGTGAGAACAGTATGCCGACGAACAATAAAACACAAAGGGCTAACTTGTGAAAGTTAAATATCGCTGCAAAAGATACAGTAGTCGATTCTAAGGATGTTGCGTTTTGATTGCTCATAGATGATCGTATGTAGGTCAACATCTTCAAAGTGTAGCTGATTTTGGTCATAAAAAAAGCCTGCAAATGCAGGCTTTTGTATAGAAATTAATACTTAACGAGTAAGCGTAATGCTTAGCAGCTGTAGTACATATCAAATTCTACAGGGTGAACAGACTTGTTCAATAACTCAACTTCTTGCTTTTTAAGCTCGATGTATGCGTCAATCATGTCGTTACTCATAACACCACCAGCAGTTAAGAACTCACGGTCAGCATCAAGTGCTTCAAGTGCTTGTTCTAACGATGAAGCAACGGTAGGGATAAGTGCTGCTTCTTCTGCTGGTAAGTCATAAAGATCTTTATCAGCAGCTTCGCCTGGGTGAATTTTGTTTTTGATCCCGTCTAGGCCAGCCATTAACAATGCAGTAAATGCTAAGTACGGGTTAGCCGTTGGGTCAGGGAAACGAACTTCGATACGACGTGCACGATCACTCGTTACATGTGGAATACGAATAGAAGCAGAACGGTTACGTGCAGAGTATGCAAGCATAACTGGTGCTTCGAATCCTGGAACCAAACGCTTGTACGAGTTAGTTGATGCGTTAGTGAATGCATTCAGTGCACGAGCGTGTTTGATCGTACCACCGATGTAGTATAATGCTTCTTCAGAAAGACCCGCATACTTGTCACCAGCAAAAATGTTTTTACCATCTTTAGAAATTGATTGGTGGACGTGCATACCAGAACCATTATCACCAACAATCGGCTTAGGCATGAAGGTTGCAGTTTGACCGTATGCATGGGCAACGTTGTGAACTACATACTTGTAAATTTGGATTTCATCAGCTTTAGCTACCATGGTGTTGAACATAGTGGCGATTTCGTTCTGACCAGCAGTCGCAACTTCATGGTGATGTGCTTCAACTGTTAAACCCATTTCTTCCATAACCAAACACATTGCTGCGCGGATATCGTGAGCTGAATCCACTGGAGGCACTGGGAAGTAACCGCCTTTAACACCAGGACGGTGTCCTGTGTTGCCATCTTCGTATTTACTACCTGAGTTCCACTTTGCTTCTTCAGCATTGATCTTGAAGAATGAACCGGCCATATCAGTATGGAAACGCACATCATCAAATAAGAAGAATTCTGGCTCAGGGCCGACTAATACTTTATCACCGATACCGGTAGATATTAAATACGCTTCAGCGCGCTTAGCAACTGAACGTGGGTCGCGGTCGTACCCTTCCATAGTTGAAGGCTCAAGGATATCACAGGTGACATTGATTTGAGTTTCTTCAGCAAACGGGTCAACGACTAAAGTAGATAGGTCAGGCATTAATACCATGTCTGATTCGTTAATTCCTTTCCATCCAGCGATAGAAGAGCCATCAAACATTTTACCGTCTTCAAAAAAATCTTCATTTACTTGGTGAGTTGGTATAGAAACGTGTTGCTCTTTACCTTTTGTATCTGTAAAACGAAGATCGATAAACTTTGCTTCGCTTGTTTTAATGAGTTCTAACGCCTTTTCAATTGACATTCTTTATCTCCAATTTAACTATAAAATTCTGTGGTCTGTGACCCGTTGTTAACTTTACGAACTAGGGCTTGCAAAATCATTTGCAAATTATATGCCATTGAATGAAACGCGTGTTAAGCGCAATGAATTCAGGATATAGATTAAGTTAACCATAGAGGTCTCACCATTTTCATGCAGGTGACGCACTACAATGGTGCTATTGCGCCAATTTGGTGCGTGGGTATTTCAGCCAGCATGTTATATTCAACAACGGGTAGTTAATGTAGAACATTTTGGTGTACAACTCCATAGTGAAATATAATTATTTTACGAGTAATGATATGGGGTGTTGATTAAATCAGTATGAAGATCCTATTTTATTTGTTCTTGATCAAGGTAAAAACAAATAGACGATCTATACTCAAGAAGTCAGCAAAAGGAGGATAGATGATGTCACAACTCATACAAACGATTTTAGTTACTGTCAACACAGAACACAGCACTCATGTTGCGCTTGATAAAGCTGAGCAGCTCGCAAAACAAACTCATGCTGTTTTGCATTTGTTAACATCTACTTATGATTCGATTACTCAGTATTCTGATTTTTTATCGGAACCTCAATACTTACAGATACAGCAACACATGTTGTCAAATAAAGAAGCATTGTTAGATGAGATTGCGGATGAAATTGAAAATAATGGTGTAAAATGTATCAATCACGTCCGTTTCACCCCTAATATTGCTGATGCGTTGGATGATTTGACTGCAGCATTAGATATTGATTTGGTCATGAAGCGAAAAAGTGAAGATTTAGATCAAATTAATCCTTTTTACACGCCGACGGATCGTCAATGTATCCGGCATTCACACAAACCGTTATGGCTAGTAAACGACGATGAATTAACGTATCAATCCATTGTTGTCGCGATTGATCCTATCAGCGGGGATAAAGCTCATCAGATATTAAATGAAAAAATTGTCTTATACAGTCGTTGGTTAGCGGATAAATATGATGCGAATGTCATATATATCAATGTCTATGAAGCCCCTATTCAGACTGTAGGGTTTGAAATGGCGGCAATTGCGTATGATGATTTGTTGGATAATGTTGCCCGACATCATGAAGAGGCAATGCACGAATTTGCTCAGGCTCATGATATTGATCCTAAAAATTGCATTATAGACATGGGTGATCCTGCACAGATAATTGCACATAATTGTGACACTCATAAAGCGGATTTATTAATTATTGGGACGGTTGGACGATCTGGGATCTCTGGGTTTTTTATTGGCAATACCGCTGAAGATGTATTAGGAAAAGTACACTGTGAAGTGCTGTGCATTCCGGCTCAAGAGTAGTGGTAATAAGCACTGAGATGTAAATGCACTGTTATTCTAGATGAGTGAAGATTTAACAGTGCTAGTTTTCTCTATTTATTTAGTGTAAATATTCGCTTATTTAGCAATATGTCTGTAGAATACGCGCCCATGATGCTGTGGGTGTTGAATATTGTTTACGCTTGCAGTCTAGTTTTATATATATAGAGAGTACATTACATGTCTGCTACCCAGACCTCAATTGATAAGTTACGTAACATTGCGATTATCGCGCACGTCGACCATGGTAAAACTACCCTAGTTGATAAACTATTACAACAATCTGGTACGTTAGAGTCACGCGGTGCGGCAGAAGAGCGTGTAATGGATTCTAATGACATTGAAAAAGAACGTGGTATCACGATCCTAGCGAAAAATACTGCAATCAACTGGAATGATTACCGTATCAACATCGTAGATACTCCTGGACACGCCGATTTCGGTGGTGAAGTAGAACGTGTAATGTCGATGGCTGATTCAGTATTGTTATTGGTTGATGCGCAAGAAGGGCCAATGCCACAAACGCGTTTTGTAACACAAAAAGCCTTTGCTCAAGGTCTTAAACCAATTGTTGTTATCAACAAAATTGACAAGCCAGGTGCTCGTCCTGATTGGGTTATCGATCAAGTGTTTGATTTGTTTGATAACTTAGGCGCGACTGATGACCAATTAGATTTTGATGTGGTCTATGCTTCTGCTATCAACGGTTGGGCAACCAACGATGTTGACGTTCCAAGCGAAGACATGACTCCTTTATTTGAAACTATTGTGAGTAAAGTTGCTCCACCAGATGCAGACCAAGCTGGTGCTTTCCAAATGCAAATTTCACAGCTTGATTATAACTCATACGTGGGTGTTATCGGTGTAGGCCGTATTACTCGTGGTTCAGTTAAAATGAATCAACAAGTGACTGTTGTTAACGCAGCTGGCCAAAAGCGTAATGGTAAAGTGGGTAAAGTATTAGGTTACTTAGGTCTTGATCGTCACGATGTTGATTCTGCTTCTGCAGGCGATATTATCGCTATCACGGGTCTTGGCGAATTAAAAATCTCTGATACGATTTGTGATGTTAACCAAGTCGAAGCGCTTAAGCCTTTATCGGTTGATGAGCCTACTGTTACCATGACTTTCCAAGTAAATACGTCACCTTTTGCTGGTAAAGAAGGTAAGTTTGTTACGTCACGTAACATCCTTGAGCGTTTACAAAATGAATTAGTACACAACGTTGCTTTACGTGTAGAAGAAATGGCAGATCCGGATAAATTCCGCGTATCAGGTCGTGGCGAACTACATTTAGGTATCTTGATTGAAAACATGCGTCGTGAAGGTTACGAGCTAGCTGTTTCACGTCCGGAAGTTATTTTAAAAGAAGTTGATGGCGTACTAATGGAACCGTTTGAAACAATGACGGTTGACGTTGAAGAACAACATCAAGGTTCTATCATCGAACAACTTGGTTTGCGTAAAGCAGAAATGACCAACATGTCTCCAGATGGTAAAGGCCGAACTCGCGTCGATTTCGTTGTACCAAGTCGTGGTCTAATTGGTTTCCAAACTGACT
This sequence comes from Glaciecola sp. UBA983, assembly GCA_002292215.1. Classification (GTDB taxonomy): domain Bacteria; phylum Pseudomonadota; class Gammaproteobacteria; order Enterobacterales; family Alteromonadaceae; genus Opacimonas. The sequence continues at coordinate 13,718 of DBBN01000069.1, forward strand.
TTATGACATTAACTTCAGGTTCTGGTTTGTTATATCACACGTTTGATCATTACGGCCCACATAAAGGCGGTAATATCGGTACACGTAAAAATGGTGTATTGATTGCTAACGCAACGGGTAAAGCCCTAACTAACGCTATCTTTAACTTACAAGAGCGTGGCCGCATGTTTATCGGTCATGGTGTTGAAGTATATGAAGGAATGGTTTTAGGTATTCATAGCCGTGAAAACGACTTAACCGTTAACGCCCTTAAAGGTAAGCAATTAACTAACGTTCGTGCATCTGGTACAGATGAAGCACAAACACTAGTACCGCCAATTATATATACACTTGAGCAAGCACTAGAATTCATCGGTGACGATGAGTTAGTTGAAGTTACACCAGTAAGCATCCGTATTCGTAAGAAGTTATTGACTGAAAACGAACGTAAACGTGCTGGTCGTCCTGCGAAAAACTAAATCGGATTAGATTTAGATAAGTTTATAAAGAGGTCGCATTAGCGACCTTTTTTTATGCGGATTTTTTCTTTTTCAACAGTCCAAGCCAAAAGCCCAACTCTAGTATCACGCCCAGTGCAATAAATGCCACTGCGCCTTTGACCGTGCCGATGAAATAACAGACACAAGCAAGTAAAATCAAACTGATGAGCATGAGTGTTTTGGTCATCTTAGTCATTGTATTCTTATTCCTCTAATGCAAAGGTATCCCAATCTTTATAAGTAGCAGCGCGCTCAATACCTTGACCTGGCTCTAAGACGACAGCATCACTTAAACTGATATCACGTTGCAGTAATTCACCCACAGCAAGCAAATGTAAATCAGAGGTTTCATCGGCAGCATCATCACCGCAAGTAAATTGCCAATCCCCTTCAAGATCACGCGTGACTTGCAGTACTTTTGCATTGTCGTTTAACACATGTTCACAAACGAACACCCCAAAATCTTCACGGAACTTTGGTTTTTTTACACCACGATTAGCCATGGATAGGTCTCTTAGCAAATAAAATTTCACCTTATTGTAATGTATATGCTTTGTTTACGATATACTTTAGCGATATTAATAATAGGAAGCTTACATTGATGTTTAATTTTGACGAACGCGTTGACCGCTCGGGTACTTTTTCTTGTAAATGGGAAAAATACAAAGGCAAAGATATTTTGCCAATGTGGATCGCCGATACCGAATTTAAAGTCGCTCCAGCGATCCAGCAAGCGTGTCATACCCAGATTGAACATGGTGTGCTTGGCTATCATTTACCGGCACAATACACGCCAGCTAATGATGCTGTGGTGCGCTGGTGTAAGAGCCAATATAACTGGGATATTCAGCCTTCTTGGATTGTATGGACTCCCGGTGTTTGTCCTGGATTTAATGTCGCAATCCGTGCGTTTTGTCAAGCGGGTGATATAGTCTTAATTCAAACCCCTAATTATCCGCCTATTTTGGCAGCTCCTGAGTTTAATGACTGTACGCCAGTTCATATTGCTACAGTAGAGGAAAATGACGGTTGGATGCTTGATTTTGCAGAACTTGAGGCGCAAGCCAAAGATCCTAAAGCGAAGCTCTTTATCATGTGTAATCCGATGAATCCGGTTGGCAGTGTATTATCGCAAGCGCAGTTAGATCGCGTAGCACAGATATGTGCTGATAATGATGTGATATTATGTTCGGATGAAATTCATTGTGATTTGATTCTAGATGAACTGACCCATTTACCAGCAGGTAATCATGCACAATTACAGCATCGTTCTATTACCTTAATGGCTGCAAATAAAACCTTTAATATTGCAGGTTTAGGCACGTCATTTGCGATCATTCCTGATACCACACTACGGAATACGTTTAATGCTGCTGCGCGTGGCATTGTGCCTTGGGTCAATATTTTGGGGTTAGTTGCGACACAATCTGCATTTACTGAATGTGATGATTGGCATGCTGCCCAGCGCAATTACTTAATTGGCAATCGTGATTATTTGGCTAAAGCGATTAATGCAATTGAGGGTCTAAAAGCACTTCCTGCACCGGCTACCTTTTTGTTGTGGGTTGATGCATCCAAATTAGATTTGGGGACGGCTAAAAATGTGCAAGACTGGTGTGAATCTCGTGGAGTAGGCCCATCACCGGGTGTGGATTTTGGTAATGAGCATTTTTTCCGTTTAAACTTCGGGGTATCTAGAGATATGCTTGAAGAGGTTGTCGCTCGATTATCAGCCTAACTGAGCAAGGGCTAATGCTTAACGTTAGATTAATGGATGTTGTTGACGCTACAGCATCCATAATTTATATGTACCTAGCCCAACTACTAAAGCCACAATACACCAACCTAAAATATTACTGATAATGCTATTGGTATGCTGGCGCATGATGCGTTTGTTATTCACCACAATCAACAAAAACACCGCAATTACTGGCAACAATAACGCATTAGTTGCTTGAGCGAAAATAATCGCAGCAATAGGTTTAATCCCGCTAAATGCGACTAAGACTCCAGATAATAAAATTAATCCAGCGACGATTTTAAAACTCATTTCTTTAGGTGATGTGGATAATCTCAATGCGCCGCATACTGCGTATGCGCCTGCTAGTGGGGCGGTAATTGCACTGGTTAAGCCTGCAGAAAATAACCCGATAGCAAAAAACAGTGTTGCAAAATCACCGAGTAATGGCGTTAATTGTAGGGCTAAATTATCGGCATTGGCTGCTAAGCCTTGGGCAAAAAAGGTACTGGCTGCAGTACCCAAAATCGCAATCGTAATTAATCCTCCGAATGAAAAACTGACTACGTTTTTAATCCGGTTTTCTCGGATCTGCGGGAGTAGATGATGTTGTGAACCGCTTTTAGCCAACAAACTTGATTGCATAAAAATATTGTAGGGAACTATGGTTGTGCCAATGAGAGCGATGATCATTGTGATATTCGAGGCATCAATGTTGACCTGTGTCATACCTAAAAATAACGCATCCCAATCAGGTCCACTACTGACAAATGCGGTAATAAATACTACGCTCATCACCATTACTAGAGTAATCAATAAGCGCTCAACCAAGCGAATGCTGCCCGAAGCCAACACTATTGCGGCAATAATGGAAATAATACCGAGCCAGTTGGTTAGGGGATATGTTGTGACCGAGGCCAATCCTAACGCTGCCCCAGTTATGTTGCCAGCTTCATACGCCGCATTGCCAATGCCGATAGCACTGACGACTAAGAGCACCATGAAGAGTTTTAACAGGGGTTGAGAAATTGTTTTATGTAGAGCTTCTGCTAAGCCCATTTGGCTTACGATCCCTAGGCGACTTGCCATATCTTGAATGACAATGGTTGCAAAGACCGAAAAGAGCAGAGCCCACATCAGGCCATAGCCAAATTGTGCGCCAGCTAAGGTTGCAGTTGTGACAGTACCAGGGCCAATAAAGGCTGCGGTCACCAAGAGTCCCGAATAATTAGAATGTACATTTGAGTAGGAGCGAGACATGTTGTAGTTATTATATGTCAAATATAGGTTTACTATGCCACATAAATGGCGCTAAAGACAACTCTCGCTTAGATTAGGTATTCAAGCACCTTTCTTATATACTTCATAGAAGGATTAAAGAGGAAGTATTAATAAGGAATGATTCATGTCAGCTCACCGATTACCCCAAGCGCTGAATGATTTATATCAGTTGTCGTTATGGCAAAAAACGTTATATAGCGCTCCCAAAGTTCATGGTATTTTGTTTGGTGTTAGTTGTGTGCCAGAGATCCCAATGCCGGAAACATGGCTCGGTTATGTCTTTAATCAACACTCACAGATACCCAGTGAGGCTGCGTTGGAACAGTTAACTAAAGTTCTAATGGATGGCTTGTCACAAGTGTTAGCTGCGATTCATCAATCAGATTATACATTTTGTGAAGCATGGAGCTGGGATGATTCTGAATATGCTATGTTTGCAGACTTTTTACAAGGCGTGTTACTCGTCCATCAGGCACAAGAAAAACAGTGGCAAAAAGCGTGGGACACGATGCCTGAAACGGCACAAGTCGCGCACAGTAAGACATTGCAACAGTGCTTGTCGATGATGACTACGTTTGCAGATGTACCTTTGGCGATAAGCAAAAAATCTCCAGCACAGCAACCAGCATTTATCTCGGCATTACCGCAATTATTTTTATCGTTATCGAATACGATTGAACGGTATGTAGGACTTAGTGGTCAAGTAGCGAGTTATCTACCTAATCAATTTGAGCAGTTTACGCAACGGTAAATCCAATTAGATTAAAACGGTTTAACGATGGCCAAGATAACAATCGCAAGTAACACTAATACCGGCGCTTCGTTCAATATACGATAAAACTTAGATGAACGTATATTACGGCCATTTGCTAAATCGCGCATGATTTTATAAAGATAACCATAGTAAGCATATAACCCGACTAATAATGCTAACTTCACATGCAGCCAGGTTGAGGCTCTAAACCAATCCATGCCATATATCCCAATCAACCACACACCAAAAATTAATGTTAATAATGCAAAGGGGGCGACAAAGAACCATAAACGACGTTGCATAACGTTAAATACTTTACGTAGATTTGGATCTTCATTTTCAGCAAAATAGACAAACAATCGCGGTAAATAAAATATCCCCGCCATCCATGCCACCATAAAAAAGATATGTAATGCTTTGACCCACAATAACGTCATGTTAGTTTTACTCTTATTAATGTTCTAATTTAAACAAATATGCATGTAATGCATTCCACGTTACCACACCATAAATACGTTTTTGTTCATGGCACATAATTAATACTGCACCGGAACGCTTTGCTTTTAATTCATCATAAATTTCTGCTAAGGTATTTTGATAAGAATATACAGGGAGTGGCGTGGTGGTGAAGGGCGTATCTTCTATTTCTAAATGAATATTAGGTTCAACCAAATGCCATACGTGTTGCTCAGCACTGATATCGTCATAGATCACCATATTCGTGGGATGTGCTTTGATATATTCGATCATCGCAAGACTTTGAGCTTGGCTAAATTGAGTAACGGGCTCTTGGCATAACACTAACACCCCTGTTTTTTGTAGAGATTGGGTAATCGGGGAAAGCTTGTAGTTGAGTTCTTGAAATTCCATTTGGCGGATAAAGATAGAACGATTATTAAAAATCTGATTCGACACCACATAAGAAGGAACGATCACCAATATGGCTGGAAGGACAATTTCGGGGGCATAAGATAATTCCATCACCGCACTTAACGCCGCTAAAGGAGCATGCAATACTGAAGTTAGCATGCCGGCTACACCGAGCAGGACAAAGCTATCGTGATGCTCACTTGAACCCAAAATGGTTTCTAAAGGATACGCTAAAATAGCACCTGCAAACATGCCGATAACCATCACCGGTCCAATAATACCTCCAGGGATCCCTAAGCCAATAGCCACTAACGCGAGGATAAACTTAGCGACGAACACGCCAATCAGCAAGCCAATGGCAACGTCTTGATCAAATAACTGGTGCACAGCTTCAAATTCTGCGCCCATTGCATCAGGTACTAATATACCAATGCCACCGGTTAACAACGCCGCTAATGCAAAGCGAGTCGCCATTGTATAGCGCTGAAAATGTTGCATCACATTCATTAATTGGCTGTTAAATCCAGCAGCTAATGCGCCTAAGCCCATACCAAATAACACTAAGTAGACATAAATAACTTTATCTAGATCAGCAAAAGATAAAAATAATAGTGCTGTTCCTTCGCCAAATACCAAGCGAGACATCACCGAGCCTATTGCAGCTGAAAGCATTATTGGAATAAATATATGAATGCGATAATTACGCATCACCACTTCCATGACAAAAATAACCGCTGCAAATGGCGTATTGAAGGATGCTGAAATACCGGCAGCAATACCGCAACCGGCTAGAATTCTAATGCAGTTATAAGGTAGCTTTAACCCATCGCCGACAAAACTGGTACCAGCCGCACCAAGATGTACTGATGGACCTTCGCGACCCACAAAAAAGCCACTAGCTAGGGCAAACATACCACCAAAAAATTGATTGATGGTGGAGCGTAAAGGCATTAAGCCAAAATTGTTTTTAATGCGATGTATGACAAACGGGATCCCTAAACGGTAATGGGCAAATCCGGTTATTGAGGCGACTAAATAAATGCCAATGACACCCAAAAAAGGCAGCATAAAACGTTTATACCAAGGTAATTGGTCGTAGGCGCCGAGTTCAGGTAAAAGTTTTAATTGAATATATTGAAATGACAGGCGAAATATAATGATGAGAGTTGCCGCACACAAACCGGCTATGACCCCAAATAAGCAAAGTTGCCATGAGGTTTTGGGATACGATAATGTCAGGCGAAGCGAATCAAGCATGTTGTGTTTTCACAAGTCTGGTATAAATCTTACTGATTAATCATACGAATAAATGGCATAATATCATAATGTTGCGAAAAACAAGCTAATCAAATAGGACTAGGCGTGGATTTGTATCAATTCAGACTTAACAATAGTGCATTTCGGTTTTATACCGTAATCGTGCTTTTCATGTTTCTAATGCTCTATGTGGGCTATGAGTTAGCAAACTATAGTATCGAACAAGAACAACGTAATACACAGGTAATGAGTGGCACGATTGCTCACGCGCAAGCAGAGAACCAGCGGTTAAATCAATCATTGAGCCAAATTGCAGTTGAACTCGCTTTACAACAATCAGCACAAACGTTAGTAGAAGAAGGCTACGGCGAGTTGCTTGCCGAAAATCAATCATTACAACAAAAAATAGCCCTGTATGAACTGGTGTTAGGTGAAAGTGAGGCCGCTGGCCCGTTCGCAATCCATAGTATCAGCGTAATGGCATTACCTGAATCACAGCATTTTTTGTTAGACATGTTGTTATTACAAGGGCGTGCGCTTAAATCGTTAATTAATGGCAACTTAGTGATCAATCTTATCGGCACGCAAGATGAGCAGCCCCGAACTTATGCGTTAGAGGATTTACTAGCTAATTCAGTATTCATAGGAAATACGGATACGTCAATGCGCTATCGCTATCAGTATTTTTTAGAAAAACAATTTGTGTTTGCTTTACCTGACGGTTTTATTCCTCAACAACTAGAAATCAACACTGATGTCTATCAATGGAAGCGAAAACGTGACAGCTTTACACAACAATTTACTTGGTCAGAATTAATTGCACCGAATACTTGATGAATTTACTCAAGTATTAGATAATCAAGTTAATTACTACTTAGGATACTTTGTTTACCATGACTGTAGAAATGGCACTCCCTATTGAATTTTCAGAATCGGCAGCAACGAAAGTTAAAACGTTAATCGACGAAGAGAACAACCCTGAACTTAAACTGCGTGTTTATGTGACAGGAGGCGGTTGTTCAGGTTTTCAATATGGTTTCACCTTTGATGAGAAAGTCAACGAGGGTGACATGACGATAGAGAAAAATGAAGTAACCTTGGTTGTCGATCCAATGAGCCTACAATATTTGGTAGGTGGAACGGTTGATTATATTGAAGGGCTAGAAGGCTCGCGCTTTTTGGTTAATAACCCTAACGCAACCACGACGTGTGGCTGCGGTTCAAGTTTTTCTATCTAGACTTTTATGGCTGTCCTGGCTATATGTAAATAACTCAAACAGTGTGTTAGCGATGGCCCCAAGGGGTTTTGGTACTAACCACTGGTTGGGTTAAATCAAACACAACTTTAAATTCAAATCCGGCACGTGTTAAGCGATAGGTAAACGTATCAGGATAAATGAACACTTCCCATATATTAGTCAAACTCTGCGGATAACCTAACTCAATAAATAGCGCTTGTGTAAACACATCCACAGGAAAGGCTTGTGTGTGGGCTGAGCCAAGCTGTTGTGTATGACCGCCATATAAGGTTAAATCATCATGGCTACCATCTTTATGACGATGATCATGTTTGAGCAATAACCCGCCACCTGTTTTAGTGAGCACCCAAGTACGAGATGCATCCGCTCCAACATAAAAAGGGATCTTGATTTGCGTATCTGAACATTCACGTACATGCATTAATAACTGCGCATCAGCAAAGCGGTCACTACCTGACGTATCGACTGCGAGTGTACCCGTAAATGCTTGACCACATAACCGAGATATAGCGGCAAAAAAATCATTTTGTTCAGTGGCAGTCATTGCAGTGATCGATTTTGCCGGTGGATATTGTTCGGGGCTCGATAATACTGGTGGCGGAGGGGTGGGTGCAGCACTAGCCGACATAGATAATGTGAGCATGGCTAAAGCGCATAATAAGGTTGCTGAAATCACAGCTTCAACCCTAATTAATTTGGTTCTGACCCTAATTATTCTGTTCATTAATAGCCTTGCTCCCAATTCATAATATAGTGTGGTGTTTGACCTTGCGTAAAGCGTGCAAGATTATCGATAAAAATCTGCATAACATCATCAGGCACTGAAATCGCAGCGGTATGTTGTGTCACAGTAATGCGTGGATGATGCCAAAATTCATGCTCTGGCGCTAACGGTTCTTGTGTAAATACATCGAGCACCGCAGCAACGAATACTTGTTGCTCTAACGCTGACAATAATACCTCATCAGCGATAATGCTGCCTCGTCCTGCATTGATGAATAACCGAGGTTGAGGTGATAACCCATCAATGAGCTCTTGGGTTATAAATTCTCGTGTATGTTGAGTATCGGGTAATAGATTAACTAAGACATCACATTGTTCTATAAACTCATGCCGTTGAGCGTCAGTAAACATGGGAATATTCGTAAAATCAGTCGGCGGCGTTGCACGTCGCGATAAGCCTATGACGTTAGCATTTAACGTTGCCAACACTGGTAGCATGCCGTTGGCAATATGCCCTAAACCTAAGATCCCAATGGTTATTTGACTGATGCTAGCAATGTGGGGTGGTTGCCATTGTTGCTGAGTTTGTAATACGCGTAATGATGTATGTTGACGCACGTGCGCCAATACATAACTCAGAACATATTCACTCATCAACTGCGCAAAAATTCCTTTAACACCGCTGAGCATATAATCTTGTTTGGGGTGTTGCAGAAGTGGTGCATTCCCAGCCCAAGCGGATTGGCACCATACTAGGTTGGGAAGGTGGTCAATGACTTGGACCGCCAAATCGGGATCGGCTAATAAAATCCTCACTTCATTGGCTTGATGATGTTTGATTACATCTTCGGGCTGAGCTGTACTTAGTAATAAAGTGACGTCTTGGATTGCATGCTGCTGGCTCCATAAATCAGCATAGCGATGAGCATCGCGTGATAAAATAACTAACTTAAGCATAAGTTTTAGCCCCTAAAATCACGGATTTTTTTGCCCCTGTTACCGCTGGCGAATTCGCTGGGATCTGTGCATCGTAACAATACGCTAACCAAGCAAACGCCATGGCTTCGATAGCATCGGCATCATAGCCTAATGAGTGCATATCGGTCAGGGTTGCGTTTTGGTCCGAGCACAGAGATTGTAATTGTTGTAATAATGCCGCGTTATGTACCCCACCACCGCAGATAATCCATTCACATTTATGTTGGTTGGCTTGTCCAAGTTGTTGTTCGTGATCAGATCGCTCGCCGTGCTCAGGTGACGCCAAGTGCCTTGCTATCGCTTGAGCAATCGACACGCTAGTTAACTCTACCAGTGTAGCTTGCACATCTTGCGGGCTTAGTGCAGGAATCAGTGTTTGGTAATTGGCTAGCTGTTGCTTGAGCCACTGCAAGTTAAAATATTCGCGCCCCGTGCTTTTTGGTGCCGACAGTGCAAAATACGGATCGGCGAGCAGCTTGTTTAATAATATTGTATTACATGTTCCGTCGCTGCCCCATCTGCCATCAATGTCGATAGCATGACCTGTGTTAAGTTCAGACCAACTATCCAGTAATGTATTACCTGGACCGGTATCAAATCCGCGAGTAATACCAGTTGGGCTGGTCGGCAATATGGTGACATTGGCGATCCCCCCGATATTAATGACGACGCGTCGAGCCACGTTGGTCGGGTAAGGCATGAAAAGGGCTTGGTGAAACGGGGGAACTAATGGCGCACCTTGCCCGTCATGTGCTAAATCATTCGCTCTAAAGTCATCAATCACATCAATTTGGGTCAATGCAGCCAGTAAAGCAGCGTTATTAAGCTGTATCGAAAACGGAATGAGCGCGTCTGGTGCATGCCAAATGGTTTGCCCATGACAGCCTATCGCTTTAATGCTATCAGGCGTAATATTGTGCTCTTGTAATAAGGTATTAACGGCCTGTGCAAAAGCACATGTAAGGGCTTGTTGTACCGTGCCTATCTTTGCCACGCTGTGGACTGAATCAGGCTGCATCAGCGCAGTCAATGACTCGCGTAATGCAGGTTCAAAAGGTACGGTATGCGCGCAGATAAGTACAATAGGCGTATTGTGTTGAATATTAATGAGCGCGACATCGATGCCATCTAAGCTTGTGCCTGACATGATCCCGACATACAACGGCATAACGATCCTTAGTTAATACTCGCAAGCATGATGCGTTTATTGTTATTGAGTAATACTAACCGTTGTTCGGTTAATTGCATAAATGCATTTTTTTCATTTTTATCGATAGGTTCGGCTTTGGGTAATGTCACCGTTCGTGGATTACGATGCACCCCATCGACTAAAAATTCGTAATGTAAATGAGGGCCTGATGACATACCGGTAGAGCCTAACAAGCCAATGACCTGACCTTGTTTAACGATTTCACCGTTCTTTACTTTACGTTTAGAAAAATGCAAATATTTGGTCACGTAACGATCGCCATGCTGAATAAACACATGATGGCCATTAAATTTATCGTAAGTGGACTTAATCACGCGACCTTTACCTGCTGCAACAACGGGGGTACCTGTCGGTGCAGCATAATCCGTACCGCGATGGGCTTTCCAGCGTTTTTGTACTGGGTGGTAGCGTTTTTTGGTAAAGTTTGAACTGATATAACGGAAATTAACTGGCGCACGCAAAAAGCTCTTCTTCATACTACGCCCATTTGGTGCATAATAGCTGCCGTCGGTATGGCGTATCGCTTGAAATACCTCACCTTGGTTGACAAACTCCGCGGCTAAAATATCCCCAAACCCGATGAAGTCACCGTTGACATAGCGTTCTTCGTACATGACATTAAAGGTATCTCCTGCGCGTATTTCCATAGCAAAATCAATATCCCAACCGAAAATATCAGCAAGCTCCATAATTTTATTATCGGTCATGCCTGCTTTTATTCCGGCATTCCAAAACGATGATTCGATTTCACCTTGGGCAAATGTAGGCTTGCTGTATACATCGGCAGTTGCAATCATCGACGTATAATCATCATCAGATTTACGGGTGATGATCAAGGTTTCAGTTTCTGAATATTCATAGATTAGTGTGTTAATTTTGCCACGTTCGTCAAACGTAAAGTTTAAAAATTCACCGGGCATCATTGTAAGTAATTTTTTGGCGTCCTTGCCTGCCCGTGAAACATGATAAGTATCAGAGGCACTCAAACCGACATGCTTGAATATTTTGGCTAGGTTGTCGCCAGACTTAACTTGATAAGAGATGGTTTCGGATGTGCTTGGCGCTGATTCTACGTTAGAAGAGCGGACAGTCGTCTCATCAATGACTAGATCTACGGGATACTTGATACCAGGCTGTAATACTTGAGAGGTTGCGTGACGAGAAGCATCAGCACTAAACAACATGCTAATGGTCAAAATAAATACAATAATAATGAGCGCCACTAACGATATTTTGTGTGGTTTAGGTAATGTTTTGATTGTCTGAGAAACCAAAGCAAACTCCTCATTATAATAAGTAATGTAAGAATATCGCTATTACTGTTTAAATTCTAGTGTAAGTTATGTAAACCTGCTGATTTTTAAAGGTATACATAAAAATACTTTTACAAAAAATAGCATACGTTAAGTCTTTTCATCTGACTGCTAGACAAGTAAAATGTTCCTATAAATTCTATACTAAGTGGAAACAAGATGTCTGATTGGCAAAACGCCTTTAATGAAATAAAACGCGGCGCAGATGAAATTCTTATCGAAGATGAGTTAATTGAGCGGTTAAAAGAAGGTAAGCCTCTGAAAATTAAGGCTGGTTTTGATCCGACTGCACCAGACTTACATCTTGGTCACACAGTATTAATCAATAAATTACGCGCGTTTCAACAATTAGGTCATGAAGTTATTTTCTTGATTGGTGATTTCACCGGATTGATTGGCGACCCAACGGGCAAAAATGTGACGCGCAAGCCACTTTCTAGAGAAGATGTCTTGGCGAATGCTGAAACCTATAAAGAACAAGTATTCAAAATCCTAGATCCGGCTAAAACGACAGTCCGTTTTAATTCTGAGTGGATGGACAAGTTAGGCGCGGCTGGCATGATTAAGTTAGCAGCGAGCCAGACGGTTGCTCGTATGCTTGAACGTGATGATTTTAAAAAACGCTACAGTAATAACCAGCCGATTGCCATTCATGAGTTTTTGTACCCATTAGTGCAAGGGTGGGACAGTGTTGCATTAGAATCGGATGTTGAGCTTGGTGGTACCGATCAGCGTTTTAATTTGTTGATGGGACGTGAATTACAAAAATCTCAAGGACAACGTCAACAAACGGTCTTAATGATGCCATTGTTAGAGGGGTTAGATGGCGTTCAAAAAATGTCTAAATCACTCAATAATTATATTGGCATTACGGATGCGCCAAATGATATGTTTGGTAAAATCATGTCTATCTCTGATGAGTTGATGTGGCGTTATTTTGATTTATTAAGTTTTCGTCCGATTGAAGAGATTGCCCAGTTAAAAATCACCGTTGCTGAGGGTGCCAATCCGCGTGATACCAAAATTGAGTTAGCCAAAGAAATTATTGCACGTTTTCATGATGATGCAGCAGCAGAAGCTGCACATCAAGATTTCATTCAACGTTTTCAAAAAAATGCCATCCCAGATGACATGCCTGAACTGACCGTTACCTTAACGGCAGATGGAATGGGAATCGCTTCACTATTAAAAGAAGCGAGCCTGGTAGCCTCTACGTCTGAAGCCATGCGCATGATTAAGCAAGGTGCGGTCAAGATTGATGGTGAAAAAGTTGATGATCCTAAGTTACAACTTTCTGTTGCTGGCGAAGCGGTCTATCAAGTCGGCAAACGTAAATTTGCTCGTATCACGCTAGCATAAATATCAATTGTACCCTGCTCTTGATCTTAAACTGAAGCAGGGTGCAATTTATAACGTTAGAGGATTGAACACGATAGCTCAGTGGATTATTTAGATGATTCTCTTTGAGCTATCATTGCTTGGTATTCTGCTAATTTAGCTTCGGCTTGTTCGCCAAACAAAATCTCACATGCTTCAAGTAAACCTGGGCTAGAAAGGATCTCGCTACTGCGTAACACCATCGAAATTTTAGAACGACGTCGTAAAAAATCATCCAATTTAGTTATCATTTCTCTGCGTGCGGCATAATGTAATTCAGCACGAATATACTCTGCATTATGCATCAGCTGTTCGGCTTGTTGTGGATCGCGTTGGATCTCATCAATAATCTGTAACGCATTAATATCATAGCGACGCCATAACCTCGTAGACAATAGCTCTGACGAATATACAGGAGTCAGTGCATCAAGGTTGATCAACGCTGCTCGGTCTAAAAAGGTTTGCTTGTGGGCATCACTAGATTCACCGTACCATTTGGCATGCGGCTTAGGTAATGGCATATCAAATGCGGCTATCGTATCTGCAATCTCGTTACCAACATTAATACAGTCGGTCAATTTGCCACCAAATATACTCACCAGTCTTTTTGGTGTATTGACATCCACTGCATGTTTACGTGACAGTTGCACCCAATCAGAGCTACCGCTATTGCCTTTAACTGCCAAAGGACGAACGCCACAGCGCTCGGAGATGACATCCGCCATCGTGAGAGGTTGGTCTAAGTTTAATAATGCATTGACGTTATCTAAAATAAAATGACGATCGGCATCGGTGACAACCGGATTAGGGGAGTCGACTTTATCATCAGTGGTGCCAATACAGGTTTTTTGTCCCATTGGAATAACAAAGAACAAACGTCCATCGGATGCAAAAAACGCTAATACCTTGTCAACTTTGGTCAGCTTATTCACAATTAAATGAACGCCCTTAGAGAAAACATGATGATGTTCAGTCTTGTTCTCTAGTTCAGCATTGAATGCATCGGCAAACGGGCCACAGGCATTGATGACACTTTTGGCTTTAATCGCGATGGGTTCACCGCTGATTTCATCTTTGGCTGCGACATGCCAGATATTATCGATAAATTGAGCATCTTGGGCAGAAACGTAATTCGTTACTACCGCACCATTATCCATTGCCCCACGAATAAAATTAAATACAAAACGCGCATCATTATCATGCAAAAACGCATCTGAATATTCAAAGCCACCTTGAGCATTACTTGTATCAATCACGGGCTCACGGGCTTCAATAGCCGCAGAGGATAAAAACTCAGGGAAACGGGTAAAAAATCGTCCCATGATCCAGTACAACAACGTACCTAAATAGACAAATAATGCAGGAAAACGAAAGCCTTTTTGTAGTGTCGTCAAAAACCGAATCTCTTGCACTGTAGAAGGGTAAGATTGCATCAAGTGATTGCGGCTTTTACACAATTTATTAACGAGCAGATATTCATGCGATTCAAGGTATTTGATCCCACCCCAAGCTAAATTGGAGGAATGTGAGCTCGTTTCTCCTGCAAAATCGCCTTTATCAATGACGGCCACTGAGAGGCCTTTTTTTGATAATGCAGCAGCACTAACAGCGCCATTGATACCGGCTCCAACGACTAGTACATCGTATGTTTGAGCAGATAATTGGGTCAGATTGGTATCGCGTAAATTCATTGAGTTGTCATCACCTTGTAAACAAAGACTTTCTATTTTTCATATTTATCATATAATTTAAACTAGAATTACTAATTTTTAAACTATTTTTCGCCTTTTTGTACAATAAAACTGATTCTAGTGTAAATTATTGGTTATAAATACGGCGCGGTTTTCTTTTAATATCCAAGTAAAGTTTCAAGTGAAGGTTCAGCATGACTCAAGGTATTCTATCGATTGATCAAGGTACGACATCGACCCGCGCGATTGTATTTGATAAGCAAGGTAAGGCACTATGTAGTGCTCAACAAGAATTTACCCAGTATTTTCCAGAAAATGGCTGGGTGGAGCATGATCCTGAAGAAATTTGGCAAAGTACCTTAGCCGTATGTAAGTCCGTCTTAGAACAAGCGATAACAATGGGTATTGATGTCATGGGGATTGGGATCACCAATCAACGCGAAACGACCTTAGTGTGGAATCGCACAACCGGTAAGCCAGTTTACAATGCGATTGTGTGGCAAGACCGGCGCACAGCAGCAATGTGTAGCGAGTTGACAGAGAAAGGCGTACAAGTTACTGGGAAAACCGGGTTACTCCTCGATCCGTATTTTTCAGCCACCAAGATTGCGTGGATCTTAAATAATGTGCCAGATGCACGTGCCCAGGCTGAGCGTGGCGAATTGGCGTTTGGTACAATAGATACATTTTTAATTTGGCGTTTGACTCAAGGTCAGTCCCACGTCACAGACACTACTAATGCTTCTCGCACTAATTTATTTAACATTCATACTATGGACTGGGATGATGAGTTGTGTGAATGGTTTGATGTGCCTCAAAGTGTATTACCTAAGGTGCTGGATTGTGCCGCTGACTTTGGTGTGACTGCAGTGGGTGTGTTGCCAATTTCACTGCCTATAGCTGGTGTTGCCGGCGATCAACAAGCAGCCTTAGTCGGGCAATGTGGTTTTCACAAAGGCGCATTAAAAAGTACCTATGGTACTGGCTGTTTTGCATTATTAAACACAGGGACTGAGCCACTTGCATCAACCTCTAAGTTATTGACGACCGTGGGATACTCGCTTAATGGCCAGACTCACTATGCGCTTGAAGGTTCGATATTTACCGCTGGCGCCAACGTGCAATGGTTGCGTGATGGAATACAAGTGATCGACGATGCCAAAGCCTCACAAGTCCTTGCTGAGTCGCTCGATTATGATCATGGCGTAGTCTTAGTGCCTGCGTTCGCTGGTCTTGGCGCGCCGCATTGGCAGCCGAATGCACGAGCTGCGTTGTATGGTATGACGCGTGATACGTCCAATGCGCACTTTGCTCGTGCGGCGTTAGAAGCCGTGTGTTATCAGACTAATGATTTGTTAAATGCGATGGCCGTAGATGGGGTGCAAAGTACGTCAGTATTAGTGGATGGCGGGATGGTTGCAAATGATTGGTTGTGCCAATTTTTAGCAGATATATTACAAGTAGATATTCAACGTCCGGTTAATATGGAGTCAACCGCATTAGGCGCAGCGTTTTTAGCAGGGTTACAGCTTGAATTGTATGCTGATGTAGAAGAAATCTCACAGTTAAAAGCGATTGAACGCGTGTTCACACCAAATATTGATCCTCAAGTCCGTACCGCGTGTTTAGCGCGCTGGCAAGCAGCGGTGCAAAGCACCTTGATGTTTCATCAAGCCTTGTAGTGTCTTTGTCGCGGCTAAGTAGTTAATCAGCGGTTTTGTNNTGTCTTTGCTGATTTGTTTGCGCTCGTTGAGTACTTGGTTTAAGTGCACATTGAGCGCTTCCATTGATATGTGGATCTCTCGTACCGACAAGACCAAAGATATTAATAACAACACTAAACTTACGCCAAATACCCAATTGGCAATAAACATATAATCCATGTAAATAAACAACATGGTCAATACACAAAAGAAAAAGCTCAACACACCCGTTTCTTGCATCCAACGAATGAGTTTTATGCGTTTCCGAAAATTTTGAATTTGCAGCATGATCGCTTCGTGTTCATGATCCTGAGAAAACTGTCTAGTCAGGCTTGAAAGTGCCAAGAATCGGTTAGTAAACGCTAATAATAATAAACTGATTGCGGGAAATAACATGGCGGGTGTGGTAATACTGAGTTCCATAACTGAATGATGTCTTTATGTTGGCTTAAATGAGCAGAATCAAAAGTACCACTTTTCGGCTAAAATGTCATTGTCTTCGTCGCTTCACACATCCGCACTATCTCAGCCAAAATTCGAGGCGTAAAACGATGCAACAGATCTGGATTCAGTTGTACAATCGGCGCATTGATAACAGCCCTGTGTGGTGCCCAAAAATCCTCAATACTCGATAACTGTTCTTTTGCGACATTGATTATATAATCGGGTTGTTGCCGCAATACATAGGATAATGATACTTGTGGATACGCAATCTCGCTATGTGCAAAAATTTGCTTTAATTGGC
Source organism: Glaciecola sp. UBA983 (assembly GCA_002292215.1). Taxonomy (GTDB): domain Bacteria; phylum Pseudomonadota; class Gammaproteobacteria; order Enterobacterales; family Alteromonadaceae; genus Opacimonas. The sequence goes on from DBBN01000069.1 coordinate 31,096, forward strand.
ATAATGACAATGCATGATTAGCCCAAGCCCCTTTACCTATGGACATTAACGGGGTCGCCCAAGAATAATAAAACACGGATTGCTCTTCACGGTCGGCATATTTTTTCTTTAATTGAAACAAATTTTGGCTATATTTAGACGCGATAGCTAGCGAATTCGTAAGCACCGTAGATGACTCTGTTGACGCGTCCAAAAACTCCCCTAGGTCTATTATATTTTTAGCAATATCATCCAAGGTGAGAGTTTGTAAACTTAATACATGTAAACCCAACGCCTCTAATTTGGCAATATCTTGCGGTTTATTGCCGCCTTGCCATGCGATGATATGAGTTGGCTGTAGCGCCAAAATCGCGGCAAAATCCAATCCGGTATAACTCGCCACTGATGGGTATGAGGTAGCTTGTGCTGGATAATCAGAATAATCACTGACAGCAACAAGCTTCGATTCTTGTTCCAATAAAAAGACTAATTCGGTTAAATGCGGTGCTAGGGTGATGATCCGCATGGTTTTTGCTGCGCTTGCATAACTAACGCTAATACTAAGAATACAGCACATCATAAAAAAATTACGCATTACAAATGGATCTCCGATAATAGCCATGCGATAAGTGAACATAATAAAATATAGGCACATAACCAGATGGGTTGAAGATATAATACCCGTTTAATATGATCGAGTTTTAGTGTATTGAAACTGCCGAGTTTAGGTTTGCGAATACGCTGACCTGCATAATTATATGCACCGGATAACTGCGCATCGATGATCCAACCATAGATAGTCAATAGCCATGTGGCGGGTGTCATATTTTTAGAAGTGATTAGCTGTTGTAGCATAGTTTGATTAGGATTAAATACAATAATCATGACGCTATACAACACTACCGCTGGCCATTGAAGAAGTCGTATAAGAGTATTCGTCAATTGACCTATACCACGCCACTGTCCATATTTAGGGTTCCAAGAAGCTGCCAGTTCGTAAAGCAAACGATAACTTAACGCGACCCAAATATTGGTAAAAGCAAACCAGAATATTACCACTATTTGTTGGTAAACATGGCGCAAAATTAGCATTTCGGTGGTTGCTTTAGCAATACCTAAAGGTGAGAGTTGCGCCGTATCACGTAATACAAAACCATTAAGGGTATCACGTGCCAATTGTTTTTTATCTTGAGCGATATAGTGGTAAATACGTTTTGCCGCGTTGCGCAGTTGCCATTGCCCAATACTTACCCATAACAGGACGCCAATTAAAATATTCTGAAATTCTGCTATTTGAATAATAAACCATAAAATAGCCATAAGAGGCACGAACAACAATAGTGCGCTACCCAGGGCTAATACACTATTGGCGCGACTAGGCTGAGCAATAATGAGCTTACCTAAGCGATGATTTAGTAAATTGAGAAGGGCTATTGGGTGGACGGCTTTGCGCCAAGTAACATTATATTCGAGCAGCACTGCAGCACTAATTAACCCAAATACTAAAAAAGCAGGATGGGTTAGCCAGTGAGGAAATGCCAAATCAGACAACAATTATGCCGCCCGGATCAATGCCATAACCAGATTTGCAGAGTTAACCGCTGCTTTTTCTAAATACTCTTCAAAGGTATGCGTAGACTCTTCATTCGCTAAGTCAGAAATACAACGGATAACGACACAACGGATATTCGCCATATGACAAGCTTGTGCAATTGCAGCACCTTCCATTTCTACGGCTGCAACGGTAGGAAATAAACTGGCAATATGCTGAGTGTCGGCCGCTTCACAAATAAATTTATCACTGGTGCCAATCAATCCTTTAATCGCATTGATATCAGTAAATTCAGCTACTTGAGTTAACGCAATAGCAATAAGTTCAGCATCACATGTAAACCTTGCAGGCATCCCTGCGGGTTGGCCGTGCGCATAGCCAAAGTTGGTTAAATCAACATCAAACTGGACTAATTCATCGGCAATCACTATATCACCAACTTGCAGCTGCTTATCATAGCCCCCAGCTGAGCCTGTATTAATGACCACATCAGGTGAAAACGCTTGGGTCAAGACGCCTACAGCAAGGGCGGATGCCACTTTGCCGATACCACAACGTGCGACCATGATTTCATGTCCCGAAAATTGACCACTGTGACATTCTAAATGCTGAATTTTCGAGGTGCTAGATTGAGATAAAGATTGGGTTAGTAGGCTGATTTCTTGATCCATCGCCCCTAAAATTAAAAATTTCATAGTATAAACTCTGCTAAACAAACACTAAATTATGTTTGGAATAAATGATGCTGCGATCATATCATAAAAAAACCACGTGACAGAAAAAAGCAAACACGTGGCGAGTTGGGGGAAGTAAATGAGTTATGCAGCAACCGCTTTACTCGAACGAAGCGGTCGAGTAGGGCGCTTTTGCGAGGTAAATATAGGTTGTTTGGTTTTGACTTTACGGTATTCCACTAATTTGGATTCGATACATTCTCGGATCTCTGCGGCGGTATATCCTGGTTTTACTTTGATGCGTACATGCGCCACACTAGCGGTTTCTAAGGCGCCAGAAACAAACCAATCACGTTTTGTCTTATAGCCTTCTTTTTGTTCTTTACCTTTAACTACAGGGCCTTTGGCGCTAACCAAATCAATGGCGATCAACGGGCGCATATCTTCTTTGTCGCACAAGACAAAATCAAGTTGTTTTGTACTGGCTTTTTGCTGTGCGGCTTTTGACTGTTTTGATTGACTACGAGGACAAAGTACGTCAGCTAACCGTACGCGACATAAAATACGAAACTCATTACCAACAGCTTGTTCTAATAATAGAATAAAAGAACGTTCTACAGGCGTAAATAACTGGGATTTGCGCTGAAATGCGACGTTGATATCAGGTTGACTCATTTTAATCACAGCCAGTGCCATTACGATCATGACCATGGTTAATATAATTGCTAATTCCATCTTTTGACTCCTCACAATACTAAGGTCAGTTTTTTGACTAGTTTGAGATAAACCTGTCACTGATTCTTCTAAAGCAATTGCAGTGCCAAAGTGATTAATTCAGGCAACAAAAACAAAAAAGCGACGCAATCAATGCGCCGCTTTAAGTTTGTTAAATACAGTCTGAATGTTATAAAACGCTTAAACGCCCATGTAATCCATCATACCTTCAGCGGCTTTACGGCCTTCAGCGATAGCGGTTACTACTAAGTCAGAGCCGCGAACCATGTCGCCACCTGAGAAGATCTTAGGATTTGAAGTTTGGAATGGATAGTTACCATGTTCAGGTGCACGTACACGTCCTTTTTCATCTAAGATAATACCTACGTCACCAAACCAAGGCGCTGGCGATGGCGAGAAACCAAATGCAATAATAACCGCATCGGCTTCTAGGATATGTTCAGAACCTTCTATTTTAACAGCACTGCGACGACCGGCTGCATCAGGTGCACCCATTTCGGTTTTAACCATACGCACACCGATAGTATTTCCAGCATCATCAACAGCGATGTCAAGCGGCATTAAGTTAAACTGGAATTCAACCCCTTCTTCTTTGGCGTTAACGACTTCACGGCGTGAACCAGGCATGCTAGCTTCATCACGACGATACGCACAGGTCACACTTGCTGCATTCTGGCGGATAGAAGTACGCACACAATCCATGGTGGTATCACCACCACCTAATACGACGACTTTCTTGCCTTGCATATCAATAAAATCAGCGGGTGATTTTTCTAATCCCATTACACGATTAGTATTCGCGACTAAGAATGGTAAGGCTTCGAATACACCAGGAGCAGCTTCATTTTTAAATCCACCTTGCATTGAGGTATAAGTCCCCATGCCTAGGAAGACGGCATCATACTCAGACAATAAATCATCAAACAGAATGTCTTTGCCAATTTCAATGTTTAAGCGGAACTCAATGCCCATGTCAGTGAATATTTCACGACGACGTTGAATAACGGTTTTTTCTAATTTGAATGAGGGAATACCAAATGTCAATAAGCCGCCGATCTCTTCATAACGGTCAAATACGACTGGCGTTACGCCATTACGTACTAAGACATCAGCACAGGCGAGACCCGCCGGTCCAGCACCAACAATAGCGACTCTCTTATCTGTTTTAATTACGCCAGACATATCTGGACGCCAGCCCATTTTGAATGCGGTATCAGTGATGTAAGTTTCAATACTGCCGATCGTTACCGCACCAAAATCGTCATTAAGGGTACATGCGCCTTCACACAAGCGATCTTGTGGGCATACACGACCACAGACTTCGGGTAATGAGTTGGTTTTATGCGACAGCTCAGCCGCTTCTATAATGCGACCTTGGTTAGCCAAATCAAGCCACTGTGGAATATAGTTATGTACGGGACATTTCCATTCACAATAAGGATTACCACACTCTAAACAACGTTCAGATTGGACTGCAGCCTGAGGCTGTTCAAATTGTTCATAGATTTCGACAAATTCAGTTTTTCGCGTCTCAATAGCTTTCTTTTCAGGTTCTTGTCGATCCTGAGTTAGAAAACGAAAAACATCTTTTGCCTTAATAACTTTTTCAGTCATAACCCTATAATCTTCAAACTACTGTGAAGTCACATCAATATTGTCTAGTAGACTTTTCATATTGGCTTCTTTTGGAATAACTAACCAAAATTTACGCAAATAATCGACATAGTTATCGAGTAAAGTTTGTCCCCAGACACTGTTTGTTTCAGCAACATATTCTTCAATGACTCCACGTAAGTGGTTTCGATATTCTTCCATTCCTTCCTGGCGTATTCTATGGACTTCGACCAATTCGTGGTTATATTTATCAACAAAGTTTTTTTCTAGATCCAGTACATATGCGAATCCTCCAGTCATACCAGCACCGAAATTATGTCCAGTACTACCTAAGACCGTCACCATCCCGCCTGTCATATACTCACAACAGTGATCGCCTGCACCTTCCAGAACCGCATGTACACCAGAGTTTCTAACTGCAAACCTTTCTCCGGCTCTACCAGAAACAAATATTTTTCCACCAGTGGCGCCATACAAGCAGGTG
>DBBN01000032.1 GCA_002292215.1 Glaciecola sp. UBA983
TTTGATTAAAGGTCAACTCAGTGCAGGTTTAGCATAATGGCGTCAACTTCTATGCCTGAGTTATGCTTAGCATGGCGTTTGGCTTTGCGCTTTAGGCAGAACAAACAAGATCAGCGTTTTGTGTCATTTATTGCAGGCGCTTCTATTGCTGGGATCAGTTTAGGCTGCGCGGTACTCATCTTATTATTGTCCGTTATGAATGGCTTTGAACGTGAATTGGAGCAGCGAATTTTGTCGGCAATCCCACATGGGGAATTGTTTGCTGNNTTCTCCAGCCGGATTAGCTACGTTGGAAACAGGAATGCTTACTATCGCCGCTGATCCCAATGTCAAAGCGGTCTATGCTTACACCCAACAATCCGCGCTATTGCAAGTCAATAATATATTACATGGTTTGAGTGTAACTGGGTTAGATCTGAATGTTAGCACCCATCCTTTGTGGCAGTTTGTGACGCCATTCAGCGATGTATCCCAAGGGGACTTGCCGCCGATTTATTTGGGACAAGCCGTCGTGGCAAAGTTTGATTTACAACCNNGGGCAAACCGTTCAGTTATTGATACCGTTGTCTGATGGCGGGCAAGGCAGTCAGCAATTTAAAGCGCCAACCTTGTTTCAAGGGGTGTTGGCTGGGACGATCCATGTGGGCGGAGAAGCCGATCAGTTATTAGCGCTAACATCATTACAAGCATTGAATGATTCGTTAGGGATCACCTCCGGAGCTAAAGGGCTACAAATTTATTACCATGATGTGTTTGCTGCATCACAATTAACCCATGCGATTGGCTACGATTATCCAGAGGGCGTATATATTTCTGATTGGACTCGGACACACGGCCATTTGTATCAAGATATTCAATTGGTCAAAGTCATTGTGTATATCGTGTTGTTACTGGTGATTGCTGTGGCGTCATTTAATATTTTATCGTCATTGACAATGGCAGTAAAAAACAAACAAGCGCATATTGCAATATTGAAAACAATGGGCGCAAGTCCTGAATTTTTAGCCCGTGTGTTTGTATTACAAGGCTTATATAACGCATTGCTAGGTATTGTCAGTGGGACATTGATTGGCGTGGGATTAAGTTTATATCTGTCTGATATTATTCGAGGCCTAGAGAAGTTTTTTGGAGTGGCGGTGTTATCTGGAGATATTTATTTTATTGATTTTTTGCCGACCCAACTACAATGGACGGATGTCGTCGTGACTGTGATACTGGCTTTATTATTAAGTGTATTGGCTACGCTATACCCCGCAAAAAAAGCAGCTAACGTAGTCGCAGCGAAGTTTTTACACTAGTCAAAATTGCAAAAAAAGAGAGCAAATGATGCTCTCTTTTAATCGTAAATTCCCAATCTAGTGTCTTTTTAAAGAGCTATTTAGCTATCTTCGTAACGAACACCCGCTTCAAGGTCGTTATACACGTCTTCATCTAGCTCACCTTCACTTTTAGCGACAATACACGCCACCATACAATCTCCGGTGACATTAACGGCCGTTCGTGTCATATCCAGTAATCTATCCACACCAATAATCAACGCGATACCTTCGACAGGTAAGTTAACTTGTTGCAATACCATCGCAAGCATTATTAAACCTACACCAGGCACGCCCGCTGTGCCGATTGACGCCAATGTCGCAGTCAATATGACCATGAGAAAATCAGTAACCGATAAATCGACGCCATATACTTGGGCGATAAACACCGTTGCGACACCTTGCATAATCGCTGTACCATCCATGTTAATGGTGGCACCTAATGGAATAGTAAAGCTCGAAACGGAAGATTTAACCCCTAAGCGATTTTTAGCGGTATCCATTGTAATCGGTAGCGTAGCATTAGAACTAGAAGTACTAAATGCAAACAGTGCTGTGTTACGCATTTTACGTAATAAAATAATCGGGCTTAAGCCGCTGAGGGCTTTAAGTATAATGGGGTAGGTGATCAAGGCATGCATTACTAATACGCCGAAGACTAAAAAGAAATATTTAGCTAGCCCCAAGATCGTATCCAAACCAATGGTCGCAAACAATTTAGCCATGAGTACAAACACACCATAAGGCGCTAGGTTCATCACCATAGTCACTATGTTCATGATCACGGTATTGATATCATTGAACGCTGCTGCAACCCGTTTACCGGTATCTCCAGCCATCGCTACCGCGATCCCGAATAAGACTGCAAAGACGATAATTTGCAGCATATTGCCTTCCGCCATTGAAGCGATAGGGTTGGCAGGAAACATGTTAACAAAGACTTGTACTATATTAGGCGCTTCTTTAGACGTGAATTGTGTTTCAGTCGTCAGATTTAGACCTTCACCAGGGGCAATAATTAAGGCCATGCAAATCGCAGTCGCAACAGCGATTGCTGTTGTCATAACATATAAGCCAACTGATTTTCCACCTAAACGACCGAGCTTGCTTGGCTCAGAAAGACTACTGGTACCGCAGACTAATGAGACAAATACCAAGGGCACTACTAGCATTTTTAAACTGGCAATAAATATCTGACCTAAACCGGTAAAGATACCATCAATGAAAATCGCTTTAATCGAAAATGCGATGCCCAATGCACTAAACTGCAAATCACCACTGTCGCCCATGATGAGTTTGAATAAAAAGCCGATCAATACACCGGCAATCATGCCAATAAAGATACGCGCGGTGAGAGAATATTTGTGGGTGGGGTGTGACAATGAATCAGTCATTATGGACCTCTTGTTATTATTTAACCCACACTTTACAAACAATTAGCCTAATTGAAAAGGATAAACACTGCCTAAGTGTAAAATTTGCGTCAACTCATCCAATGCACTTTGTGATTCTAGTAGTAAACTCGGATCGGCTAAATCGGCTATCGCTAACTCATCACGGTAATGTTTTTCGACCCATTGATTCAACTCAATAAATTTCGCATCAGTTAACCGAGTATGCTGATTAATCGCTGCTTGTTCGTGTTCTTTTAATGCTACACGCAGACGTAAACACGCAGGTCCTCCACCATTTTGCATGCTTTGTTTTACATCAATGTACTGGACATGTTTGATGGGAGTGGATTGCTTCACTAAATCATTGAGATATTGATACACAGCTGGATTTTCTTGACACTCCA
>DBBN01000063.1 GCA_002292215.1 Glaciecola sp. UBA983
GACGGTTGTCGTTTGTGGGATAAAACGACTCGCAATAAAATGGATAAAGATCGCTTTAGACAAGGTTTAGGTAGCGTTGTTGAAACGTACATCGAAGTTGCATCACGTTTAGGCTTAGCGCTTTAATCACCATAAAAACTGTGGAAAATTGATGTGAATTAATTAAGTGCCTCACTATTATCGAGGCACTTTTTGTTTGTATTACTTTCTTTAGCTATAAACCGTTTTTGAATAACGTTTTGAATAAATAATGGGGTGGGTTATCTCTGACGTAGGCAAACGACTAAATAAATTTATCAGTGACACTGGCTATTGTTCACGCCGCGAAGCGGACAAATTAATCGGCGATGGCAAAGTACGAGTCAATGGTGCAGTCCCTGAGCTCGGCACTAAGATTTTTCCTCATGATACGGTGAGTGTTAACGGTAAAGCGATTAATGCCGTTGCTACGGATAAATCAGATCGGATTTATATTGCGTATCACAAACCTGTTGGGATCACATGTACAACAGAGCGTCATATTCATGGCAATATTATTGATGCGATTAAACACCCTGAACGTATTTTTCCCATTGGTCGGTTAGACAAGCCTTCAGAGGGATTAATCCTATTAACGAGTGATGGTGATATTGTTAATAAGATCCTACGGGCTGAAAACGCACACGACAAACTATATCGCGTGACAGTAGATAAGCCAATTACTCCGCGATTTATGGACAAAATGAGTAGCGGTGTGCCGATCCTCAATACGGTGACAAAGCCTTGTATCGTGACGCAAGTCAGTAAATTTAGTTTTGATATTGTGTTAACCCAAGGACTCAATCGCCAAATACGTCGTATGTGCGAGTATTGTGGTTATGATGTAAAGCGGTTGGTGCGTACGCGGATCATGCATCTGACGTTGAAAGGATTAAAACCTGGGCAATGGCGCGATCTCAGTGCTGAAGAGTTAGCAACNNAAGTGTGAGTGATTCAGTAAAGAATTAATTTTTAACCTTGAGTTGATAACCCACTTTCAGACTGCGCTGAAAATATTTCATTCTAAAATGGAGTAACAGCGCAGCGACACTTAATCCAATAATGATCCCAATCCATAAACCTTGTGCTTCCATTGCCGGTACCCAATAATCCGTCAAGCCCAACACTACGCCCAAAGGCAATCCTAAAAACCAATATGAAATGATACACATACCAAGCATCCAAGTTGTATCTTTATAGCCTCGTAATGCATTGGCTGATATCACTTGTACGGCATCAGAGATTTGAAAGAGAGCAGCAAGAAATAAAATCGGTAATGCGTATTCTGTTACGGCATAATCGACAGTATAGATAGAGATAATATAATGAGCAAAATACACAGTTAAACTCGCAGTAACGCAGGCACAGATAATTGCAAACCAGCGTGCCGCCCTAATCGTAATAATTGTGTCTTGGCGTTTGCCTTGTCCCATCAAATAACTCACTCTAATCGCGACTGCCATAGCAATACTTAATGGCAGCATAAACACAACAGAAGAAAAGTTAATCGCAATTTGATGGGCAGCGACCTGCAAATGGCCTAACGGAGATAACAAAATTGCCACCGCCGCAAATAAAGTGACCTCGGTTAAAAACGTTAGCGCAATAGGAATACCAATACTTAAGAGCTCACCAGTGGTGCGCCACTCAAAACGGATGAGTTGCGTAAATAAACTAAATTGTTGCATGTGCTTGGCATAAATTGTGTAAATAATAGTAGCTATCGCCATAACAATATATACCAGCATAGTCGCCAAACCGCAGCCTGCGCCACCCATTTGAGGTAAGCCAAACCAACCATAAATGAATACTGCATTGGCAGGGATATTGACTAATAGCCCGATAAACATGATAACCATAGTTGGACTAGTAATACTAAGGCCTTCACAGGTTTGGCGGACCGCTTGATAGATCGCAAATCCAGGCAAGGTAAATAGCATATACACAATATAGTCGCGGGTAATGGGTTGCATATTCGCAGGCACATCGAACCACAGTAAAATAGAATCGATAAACCAATATACATTTATAAATAGCACGCTAATGCACAACAGGATCAGCAACATATGTTGTGCTTGACTCGCCACTAATTGTTCGGAGCGTCTGCCTAATAAGCCTGACACAATAGGCACCAAGCCAAGTGCGACCCCTTGAATAAAAAATAGAATTGGGGACACCACGCTAAAACCAACAGCGACACTAGCCATATCTAATGCACTATATTGGCCCGCCATAATCGTGTCTGCAACACCCATACCAATTTGAGTTAATTGTGCAATCAATAAAGGCCAAGCAATAGTTAATACTTGTTTAAGTTCAATACGATATAAGGGAGTGTTAAATGGCACAGCTTAACCTATAAAATAACGCAATAACCATCCTACTAACGCGTGAAAACAATAACCAAATAGCAACATTTTATTAACACTTAGGGGCTAATATAACATTATCAAAGTGACCATTTGTTTTCTAGGTGCAGGTAATGGCAATAAAAGAAAGAAACCATCTCCAAGATATTCAGGCAACACACGATGTGCATGTGATTAAAAACGGATTAGTTGATATACCTATGCTACAGCTGCTTGATGCCCAAGGCAATCTTTTGTCTCAAGAACTCGATTTGTGGGATGAGCAAACCGCACTGCGAATATTTAAAAGTATGCATTACATACGTATTTTGGACGAACGCATGGTGAGTGCTCAACGGCAAGGACGGATTAGCTTTTATTTAGCTTGTACTGGAGAAGAAGCCTCGGTAATTGCCTCGACAGCGGCACTATCAAATGCTGATATGGTGATGACACAATATCGTGAACAAGGCGTGCTAGCGTATCGCGGCTACCGTACTGAACAGTTTATGAATCAATTATTATCCAATGCACTTGATCCTAATAAAGGGCGGCAAATGCCTATCCATTATGGTGATAAAGCACTCAACTTTATGACCGTGTCGTCGCCGTTAGGGACACAAATACCCCAAGCTGCGGGCTATGCTTACGGTCAAAAAATGGCCGGGGAACCTGCACTTACGATATGTTATTTTGGTGAAGGCGCAGCTTCCGAAGGGGATTTTCATGCTGGGCTTAATATGGCTGCGGTACTGCACTGTCCGGTGATATTTTTCTGCAGGAATAATGGCTATGCGATATCGACGCCTGCCCATGAGCAGTTTGCCGGTGATGGAATTGCCTCAAGAGGCATTGGTTATGGTGTCAATACCATCCGAGTTGATGGCAATGATCCACTAGCCGTATATCTAGCAACACTAAAAGCACGAGAAATCGCATTAACTGATAATTGCCCTGTGTTGATAGAAGCGATGACATATCGGTTAGCCGCCCATTCAACCTCTGACGATCCTGCCAGTTACCGTGCTAAATCTGAAGAACAAGAATGGCAACTCAAAGATCCCATTGTACGTATGCAGCGTCATCTCCAGCAGCAAGGGTGGTTTGATCAAACACATATAGATGAATATTGTACAACCCAACGTGCTGAGATACTCCAAGCATTAAAAACAGCTGAAATTCAACCTAAAACCGATATCAGTGAAATTGTGACAGATGTGTACCAAGACATCCCTGCACATCTTGCACGACAACGTGATGAGTTAATAGCGCATATCAAACGGCACCCTGAACATTATCCTGCCACCATCATGAGTAATAAGGATTAATATGGCACAAATGAATCTATTACAGGCGATTAATCACGCGTTAGTTACTGCTATGAGCGCTGATGATCGTGTCATGGTCTTAGGCGAAGACGTGGGGCATTTTGGCGGTGTCTTTCGTGCGACAAGTGAACTACAAGCTAAGTTTGGACAAGCTAGGTGTTTTAACACGCCGATAACTGAGCAGGGTATTATCGGATTTGCGACAGGCTTAGCTGCGCAAGGACAAGTGCCTGTAGCTGAAATCCAATTTGCCGATTATATCTTTCCTGCATTTGATCAAATCGTCAATGAAACCGCTAAATATCGCTATCGTTCAGGTGGGCAATTTAACTGCGGTAACCTCACTATCCGGACACCATATGGTGGCGGGATCGCTGGCGGGCATTATCATTCTCAATCCCCAGAAGCATTTTTTACTCACATACCGGGTATAAAAGTGGTGATACCGAGTAATCCATATTATGCCAAAGGGTTATTGTTAGCAGCGATACGAGATCCCGATCCAGTGTTATTTATGGAGCCAAAACGTATATACCGTGCTGCGGTCGGTGAAGTGCCTGAGGACGATTATACCTTACCTATTGGACGTGCACACGTGGTGCAAGAGGGTGCTGATATTACGTTGGTAGCATGGGGCGCACAAGTAGCGATAATTCAAAAAGCGGCAGCGATGGCTAAAGCTGAGGGCATTTCATGCGCTGTCATTGATTTATGTAGTTTACTTCCTTGGGATGTAAATACAGTCTGTGCCTCCGTAAAACGAACAGGAAGATTGTTGATTAATCATGAAGCACCTGTAACCAGTGGTTTTGCAAGTGAAATTGCAGCGACAGTACAGGGTGAGTGTTTTTTGTATTTAGAGGCACCAATCCAACGTGTATGCGGTTTAGATACGCCTTTTCCTTTAATTCATGAAAAAGAATATATGCCAGATGAGCATAAAACTCTTGCAGCGATTAAATACGCTGTGCATTTTTAAATAGGACATATTGCTATGCAAGAATTTATATTACCTGATATTGGTGAAGGTATTGTTGAGTGTGAATTATTAGCTTGGTTGGTTGCAGAAGGCGATACTATTGTGGAAGACCAACCTGTTGCCGAAGTGATGACCGATAAAGCAACGGTGCAGATCCCCGCAATGTATTCAGGTGTCATTACCAAACTACATTATCAAACCGGTGACATTGCTAAAGTCCATCAACCTTTATTTGCGATGGACATTTCTATGCAAAGTTCAGGGAAGCAGCATAAATCATTAGCCAGTCCAGCGGTTAGACGTCTTGCTAAAGAATCCGGTATTGATATTAATGTCATCAAAGGAAGTGGCAACAAAGGTCGAGTAATGAAGGGTGATGTAACGTCTAATACACTGGATTTTGTTACGCGTAACTCATTAGGGCCTTTAAAAGCAGCTGGCCAGATATCTACTGAAACGTCTGCTGAAAGCACTAAAATGCGTGGGCTACAAGCTGCGATGGCGAAGCACATGGCACATGCTTGGGCTAGCATCCCACACTTTACCGTCAGTGACGAATGCACCATGGATAATTTGCTCGCTATCAAGCAGACGTTATCAGCCCAGTTTGCCCAAGCAGATATAAAACTAACTTTATTACCATTTATGGTTAAAGCGTTGTCATTAGCGATGCGCGAATTTCCAATTATTAATGCATCAGTGAGTCAAGATGGTGAGGCTATTGAGTATCATTCATCGCATAATATAGGCATTGCGATTGATACGCCTAAGGGATTAATTGTACCTAATATTAAAGATGTGCAAGCGTTGAGTATTTATAAAATCGCACAGCGCATCCAAGAATTAGTCAAAGCAGCCCAACACAATCAATTATCCGCCGAGGATTTACAGGGCGGGACCGTCACGATTTCCAATATAGGTCCAATCGGCGGGATCACTGCAACGCCAATCATTAATCATCCGCAAGTGGCGATTGTCGCATTAGGTAAGATCCAACGTTTACCCCGTTTTAATGAGCAGGACGAAGTAGTTGGCGTTAATATTATGAATATTAACTGGTCGGGTGATCATCGAGTAATTGATGGTGCAACTATGGTGCGTTTTAATAATGCGTGGATGCAGTATTTAATCCAACCTGTTGCAATGTTAACGCATTTACGTTGATATAATTTGTCACTAACCTGTGATAAAATTGAGATCATTGTTACGTATATTTATTTTCGATAAAGGTGTCTTTTGTTAAGTTATCAACATATTTACCATGCAGGCAATCATGCCGATGTCATTAAACACCTTACGCTGTTGAGTGTTTTAGATAAACTGCAACAAAAAACCAAACCTTATACGCTTATTGATACCCATGCTGGTGCTGGCATGTATCATTTAACGGATGCTAAAGCCCAAAAAAATGCTGAATATCAATTTGGGGTAGGGTTGTTATCGGATTCTACTTTACAGCAACACCCAGCACCTTTATTACAACAGTATTGGGATCGTGTTAGCGCTGCGTATGCACAACAACAGTATTTAGGCTCCGCCGGTTGGATGCAGGCTTATTTACGTCCTGGCGACCATGGGCATTTTTGTGAATTACATCCGGCAGTGTATCCAGAACTGACCGCATATTTAACCAAATCAAATGCCCATAGCTATCAACAAGATGGCTTTAAACAACTCGTTGCTTTGTTACCACCGTTAGCTAAACGTGGTGTGGTATTGATCGACCCACCGTATGAGCAGATCAGTGAGTACAGCCAATGTGTGTCAACAATCGAGCAATCTCTAAAACGCTGGGCTACGGGCTGTTATTTGTTGTGGTATCCGCTAATATCTACTGAAAACGGGGCGAAACAAGCCGCGTCAGGCCGTATGATCCGAGATTTAAAAGCATTAAGTACCAACGATTCTGTCAGTAACATGGCACAAATAGAATGGTTAATTGATACGCCTGACTATTATCAAGGCATGTATGGTAGTGGGATCATAGGGATCAATTTACCGTGGGGATGTGCTGACGCTATAAACGCAGCGTGTGCGGCATTGTATACAGAAGTCACTCAGGCTCAAGGTCCTTTACCGCGAGCCAGTTTCAAATTTAATTGGCTAAAAGCACCGCAATAGTATGACCACACTGTCTGATACGCATGATTTACTTGCGCACCCTCAGGATATTGGGCATTTTTATATTCCTGAAGACCAGTCGATTTACTTACTGTCATCAAAAGATGCGAAAAAATTAAAAGACTGGATTGAGTTATGTATTGAAGAATTAACTCGGTTAGGATACCAACAGGTTGAGTTAATTGGTAAGGGCGCGTTTGGTTTTGCGTTTGCAGGTGTTACTGCTCAAAATCAAGCGTTAGTGTTTAAGTTTACGCGCATTAATTTACCACAAAGTGTCCATGATAAATTAGCCGAAGAAGCCCATATGTTGGGACAATTATCTCATCCCGCGATCCCTAAATTACTTAGCTACCAACAGATTAATAAGCAATCGGTACTGGTGATGGAACGCGCGCCAGGTATAGACCTAGAGGCATACAGCCTATTATATGGTCGAATACCCGTGCAAATGGTGCATACTATTTTATTACAGCTACTGGATATCTTAGAGTATCTGCATCATTTTACACAACTCGACCAACTTAAACCCATCGTTCACGGTGATATCAAACCATCCAATCTGATGTGGGATGAGACGACGCAAAAACTTTCTTTGATTGATTGGGGCAGTAGTGTATATGCGCAAGTTGACTTACAACATCAGCATGTCGGTCATAATGTAATGGATTTACTCTCCCAAGATTTACAAACCAGTAACAGTAAATTAGGTGATGTGTATTTTATTGGACCTGAGCAACTCAATGGTGCCTTATCTTCACCTTATTTTGATTACCAAGGTTTAGCGAGTTCTTTGTATGCCTTATGCTCAGCTCAAAGCGCTCGCTTTGGTAAAGAGGTTATTGGGCCCAATTCACTTGGTTTACCGCAACTCATTGCCGAATTACTCAATGCATTGATGTTAGCTAACGACAATGACCTAGTCACACAGCAAGATAGGGTAGTGAAGTATTTAGCGCAACAACGTTTTTACCTCGAAAATTTAGTTTTGCCAACTCATCTCAATGAGTCTCATCAGCCTTGTGTTTTGCCCTGTCGAGTATCCGCGACACAACAAACCATAGAGACGGTCGTATATAGTTCACGTAAATCATTTTTGCGTGAGCATAGTGAATTATCAGACCATGCAATAGTGACATTAAATGATGCACAATTTGACCGTTATTATAAACAATATTTGCAAGGGATGGGCGAAACGGAAAAAGCCTTTATCGCTGCAGTATCACGTTTAGGCCGCTACCGAGTGGTGGGAGGACTGGCTATTCGTTGGCATGATGGGGGGATTGCCGTTGATTCGAATCTAAATTTATATCCGGTTATGCCAAGTTGTACCGATAATGTTAAGGCGACTGCTCACAATCAGTACCTGATGGCATTTGAGGAAGCGGTCAATAATGTGATTACGCTTGCGCGTGCAATTAAGCGTGAAGGGGTGTTTAAAGCCTGTTTGTTTGATGCCCGTGCGACATTACATATTGAGCGTAATTCTCCCACAGATCCATTTGTCGTTCCTCAGGACATGCATATTGCGTTTAGTATCGCCAATCATCACGTGGCAGATCAACGTTCACAGCAACATTCGTATTTTGAAGATGGCGTTGATCCAGATGAATATTTACAACTCCCGCAAGCTATTTTATTATTAATCGAACAACTGAATGATATTCACCATAGTGGGTGTATTATTTTTGAAGCGTTACCCACACATTTAAAAATTCATAATTTTTTACAATTATTAGATGATCAATATGAAGATTTATTTAAGGCACTATTACATGAGCTGTTGCAGCATGTGCCAAATATTACCGGCTTAGGTATTTCAGGGTTTATGAAATTACCGAATAAAGATACGCGACAATTCACACATCAGGCTCACGTTCCTGAACATTTTTTTCCGCGTAACACGCGTACAATACTAGAGGTCCCAAACCTATGATTGCTGAGATTCAACTCACTAAGTTATTTACATTAGAAACGATTGAGCAAGGGTTGTACCGAGGGAGCAGCTGGGATTTAGGCTTCCCGGCGATCTTTGGTGGTCAAGTTTTAGGTCAAGCGGTCATTGCAGCATATAAAACGGCACCTGAAAATCAGTTCGCTCATTCGTTTCACAGTTATTTTTTACTACCTGGTGATGCAAGTAAGCCAGTCTTATATGATGTTGAGATAGTCCGTGATGGTCGAAGTTTTAGTACACGTCGCGTGAAAGCGATACAAGATGGTAAAACTATTTTTTATATGACGATTTCGTTTCAATTAGTACAACCGAATATCGAACATCAGCACGCAACTTTCCCTGACATTGTGCATGCGACTGAGTTGATGAATGACATCGATTTGGTGACTAAGTTACGAGAGCCATTGTCCGATCATTTACGCCATACTCTCAGTTACCATAGACCCATCGATATCCGTACTGTGGATGCACTAAAAATGTTCGGTGCAGCTGAAGTTTTACCTGAACGCTACATTTGGATGAAGTCACAATATGAACTGCAACAAAATGTTGCCTTGCATCAAGCGGCATTAGCCTATGCTTCGGATTACCACTTTTTAAGTACCGCTTTACAAGCGCATCCCATTACCTTTAGTGATAAACGCCTGCGTATAGCAACTATTGACCATGCTATGTGGTTCCATAAACCGTTTGATTTTAATCAATGGCACGTTTACAGCACCGTTAGTCCATTTACAGGCAATTCTCGCGGTTTGGTGCAAGGACAGTTTTTTAATGAAAATAAAGAACTCGTTGCTTCGACGATGCAAGAGGGAATGATCCGAATAGCAGAACCAAAAAAATAAGGAAACGACATGCTTTACCAACTCGACAATGAGAAACCGACTATCTCAGATACAACGTATATCGCACCCGGCGCGCATGTGATTGGCAATGTCGTGTGTCACCCTCAATCCAGTATCTGGTTTAATGTTGTTGTTCGTGCAGATTGTGACCGCATTGAGATCGGGGCACAATCTAATATTCAAGATGGTTGCGTTTTACATACCGATTTGGGGTACCCTTTAATGATTGGGACTGGCGTAACGGTCGGGCATAAAGTCATGCTGCATGGCTGTACGATTGGTGATTACAGTTTGATTGGGATAAACGCTGTGGTGCTAAATGGCGCTAGCATTGGCAATTATTGCTTGATAGGAGCAAATGCATTAGTCACTGAAAATATGGTGATCCCTGATTATTCGGTTGTAATGGGTTCGCCTGCGAAAGTAGTGAAAACGTTACCCGAGGCAGCGCAAGCACAACTACGAGCGTCAGCCGCTCATTATGTTATGAATGCAGAACGCTTTAGTCTCAAGTGCACAGAGTGGTAATTTACGGGTTATATGCTTTAACGAGGCAAAAAAAAGACCCGCATCAGGCGGGTCATAAATAAGGGGACTCTTTATCAAGTCAAGTTCGTTTGTACCTGAGTACGCACTATGCTTATACTTTAGGGAGAAGTGTAAACAATTTGGTAGGTGAACTGCTTGTGCTGTTACCGTATGTTAAATATAGCGTATATTTCGAACTAAAAAATATCGACTATCGTCTATGAACTCAAAAGCATCCTTCTATCCTTGCTATATCTGAATTATCATTTTTTTAAATAATGAAACATGATTCTATTGATTTAGTGAATGATCTATATAAACCGTTGTTCTCAAATTATAATGGTAATCCTTAGCACGGCTTTGTTATATTAAATCCATATAATATTTTGCAAGGGAATTTTCATGTCCATAAATATAGAACAACAATACGCCTCTTTTATACCGCCTGTTCGGACGCTTATGGGACCCGGACCTTCTGATGTTTCTCCAACAGTGCTTAATGCATTAGCGCGTCCGACTGTCGGTCACTTAGACCCTACGTTTATTCAATTAATGGACGAAACAAAGCAATTATTACAGTATGCCTTTCAAACCAAAAATAAATTAACCATGCCGATATCTGCTCCCGGTTCTGCTGGCATGGAAGCGTGTGTCGTCAATTTGGTTGAGCCTGGTGAAACCGTCATTGTATGTCAAAATGGCGTATTCGGTGGTCGTATGGTCGAAAATGTGGCTCGTTGTGGCGGGATAGCCGTTGTGGTTACCGCGCCGTGGGGAGAGGCTAACTCATTAGCGAGTATTGAAGCGGCACTAGAAGCGCACCCTGAAGCAAAATTTGTTGGCTTTGTACATGCTGAAACCTCTACAGGTGTGCGCAATGACGCGCAAGCGATTTGTGCATTAGCTCGTCAATTTGATTGCATGACAATAGTTGATGCAGTGACATCTTTAGGTGGCATCGAGTTAAAAGTGGACGAGTGGGGAATAGATGCAATTTATTCTGGATCACAAAAATGCTTGTCATGCGTACCGGGTTTATCGCCGGTGTCTTTTAGTGATGCTGCGGTAGCTAAGATACAAGCTCGCAAGTCACCAGTGCAAAGTTGGTTTTTAGACATGAACTTGATTGTCGGTTATTGGGGGGATGGTCAAGGCGGTGGTAAGCGCGCTTATCATCACACTGCACCGGTTAATAGCTTGTACGCACTGCATGAATCACTACGGTTATTACATGCTGAAGGCTTAGATAACGCCATAGCAAGACATGCTCGAATGCATGAAAAATTAAAAGCAGGGCTAGCAGGGATTGGTTTAGAATTATTAGTAGCTAAAGATATTCGCTTACCACAACTTAATACAGTGATCATTCCTGATGGCGTTGATGATGCTCAAGTCAGAGCTCGTTTATTAAATGAATTTGATTTAGAAATTGGAGCAGGTCTCGGAGCGCTTGCTGGTAAGGTATGGCGTATTGGTTTAATGGGCTTTGCTGCCAGTGATAAGAACATCGATTTTTGTGTTGCAAGCTTAAAAAAAGTCTTAAGTTAAAGACAGTTACGACAAAGTCCTATGCATGCAAAGTCTAACCATGACTTACCAATGCGTAGGATTAATGATACGCTTAGTTTACTAATTTCTTTTTCCATTTTAGGCTAAGCGTTATGCTACACATAATTTGGCTGATATTCATTGTCAGTGCATTTCTCGCTTCACTTTATCAAGTTATCATTTTAGGGCAAATAGAGACCTTCTCTGAGGTCATGCAATCGATTAGTGCCATGGCAAAACTATCCGTTGAAATTGCCATTGGATTAATTGGTTTGTTGGCTTTTTGGCTGGGGATATTTCAAGTCGCTGAACAATCAGGATTAGTGGCTAAATTATCCAAAGTTTTATCGCCTTTATTAACACGGATCATGCCTGAAATTCCCAAAGACCACCCAGCTTTAGGCAGTATCACCATGAATATTTCTGCGAACATGCTAGGTTTGGATAACGCGGCTACGCCGTTTGGTATCAAAGCAATGCAAGATATGCAGTCACTCTCGCCTAATAAAGATACCTTGTCGAACGCGCAGATTTTATTTTTGGTATTAAACACCTCATCAGTCACGTTATTTCCTATTGCCGTGTTTTTGTATCGTGCAGAGCAAGGCGCGATGAGTCCGACCGATGTATTTATTCCTATTTTACTTGCTACTAGTGCATCTACGTTAGCAGGACTCATAGTAACTTGCTTGATCCAGCGTATTAATCTGTTACAGCATGTGATTTTACTATATTTAGTTGGCTTATTTAGTCTACTCACCGCATTGATATTGTACTTTGCTCAATTATCAACTCAAGCGATGGCTGAGCAGTCGTCCTTGTTAGCAAATAGTTTGCTATTTAGCTTTATCGTATTGGTGCTGGTTGTCGGTTGGCGTAAGGGCTTAAACACCTATGAGTTATTTGTCGAAGGTGCAAAAAAAGGATTTGATGTTGCGATTTCCATTATTCCTTTTTTATTGGCGATGTTAGTTGCTATAGGTATGTTACGCGCCAGTGGCATGATGGATGTATTGGTTGAAGGTATTGCGAGTGGAGTAGCGTTACTGGGTTTTGATACGCGCTTTGTCGATGCGTTACCTACAGCACTAATGAAACCATTGAGTGGCAGTGGCGCTCGTGCATTAATGATTGAAACCATGCAATTCCATGGTGCCGATTCGTTTGCTGGACGTTTAGCCTCGGTGCTGCAAGGCTCCACAGAAACGACATTTTATGTCCTCGCTGTGTATCTAGGTGCAGTAGGGATAAAACATAGTCGCTATGCTGTAGGATGTTGTTTAGTGGCTGATTT
>DBBN01000012.1:0-1726 GCA_002292215.1 Glaciecola sp. UBA983
GTTAGCTCAGCTGGTAGAGCAGTTGACTTTTAATCAATTGGTCGCTGGTTCGAATCCAGCACGACCCACCATCTATTCCAAGCATTACTTATCATACCAATATCTTATTTATTCTATGTACTCCAACGACTCCTATATTGTCAGCATCTAATTGTTATTTCTTACTGGCTAGTAGTATAATCTCAGTATTACTTACTAAGCTCAAATGACCACTATGACTGAAGCATTACGTATTGCCCCGATTGATTATCCTTTTCCTGAAAAACCAGCCATTTTGTCTGCTGAGCGTAGTGACTTTTTAACGCAAGAAATTAAGCGTTTGTTAGTAGCAAACAATGCCACGCTAATTGCGCATTATTACACTGATCCAATTATTCAAGCGTTAGCAGAAGCAACCGGCGGTTGTGTATCTGATTCTTTGGAAATGGCGCGATTTGGGCGTGATGCCCAAGCGGAAACGTTAATTGTTGCTGGTGTGCGCTTCATGGGCGAAACCGCTAAAATCCTTTCTCCAGAAAAGAAAGTCTTAATGCCAACGTTAGAAGCCACATGTTCATTGGACCTGGGATGCCCTGATAAAGAGTTTAGTGCGTTTTGTGATGCTCACCCTGACCATACGGTTGTGGTCTATGCAAATACGTCAGCAGCCGTTAAGGCGCGTGCAGATTGGGTAGTGACATCTTCTATTGCTTTAGAGATTGTGGAGCACCTTGATAGTGAAGGTCATAAGATAATATGGGCACCGGATCGTCACCTAGGTCATTACATTGCCAAAGAAACGGGTGCAGATATGTTGATGTGGCAAGGTGAGTGTATTGTTCATGATGAGTTTTCAAGTAAAGCATTGTTAGACCTGAAAAACGTTTATCCAGATGCGGCTATTCTTGTCCACCCTGAATCACCGGCCAGTGTGGTAGATCTAGCGGATGCAGTAGGCAGTACGTCACAGCTTATTGCTGCAGCACGCTCCTTGCCGAATAAACAGTTAATTGTTGCTACGGATCGCGGTATTTTTTATAAAATGCAGCAACAAGTGCCAGACAAAGAATTACTCGAAGCTCCGACAGGTGGTAATGGAGCAACGTGTAAGAGTTGTGCACACTGTCCTTGGATGGCAATGAATGGCCTTGAATCGATTTATGCTGCGTTATCTGATGGAAATGGTCATGATATACAAGTTGATGAAAATACGCGTACAGGTGCGTTAATATCGCTTAATCGTATGTTAGATTTTTCAGCGCAGTTGCGCGCAAATGCATCGATGAATACGTAATTATTAATTAAAAAAGGATGTTTTATCGCTTTTTGACGTTGTTTTGCTTAAAAAGTGGCTAAAAAAGACATTTATTGTATAAATCCCTTGTTATTTAGGGCATGTTTTTCTACTATACGCGCCGCAATCAACGAGATTGATTAGCAAGAAATTTGGAGAGGTGGCTGAGTGGACTAAGCTTAGCACCCGCAGGACACACACCTGAAAGTGTGTTTAGGGTTAAACCTAACGAGGTTTTAATTCGGTAGTAAAAATTTGGAGAGGTGGCTGAGTGGCTGAAGGCGCACGCCTGGAAAGTGTGTTTAGGGTTAAACCTAACGAGGGTTCGAATCCCTCTCTCTCCGCCAAAACATGAAAACCGCCTTTCGGCGGTTTTTGTGTTTTTAGGTCAGAGTGAGGAGATGAGAACCGTGGTTCGACAAATCGTCTGGAACGATTTGTATTGCCGAAGGC
>DBBN01000012.1:1768-52239 GCA_002292215.1 Glaciecola sp. UBA983
GTATTGCCGAAGGCACCGCGTAGCACCGAGGGCAGGAGCCCGAGGTAAATCCCTTTCTCTCCGCCATATTTAGTCTACATAAGCTCTACAAACCTTGATATACCTACATTCGGTGTATAGCCTGTTTAGAGCAGTAGACAAATATGGTGACAAATAAACCCAATAATTCTGTTACGCTATCTTAAATACCCCACACAAAAGAAACACCAAAGCCAGATTGTTCCATTTCAATTGATAACGTTTGGTTTGGCGCTAAAAAATTAACACCAGTCACCTCTTTTGCTGGCGAGTAAAAAGCCATTACGTTTAATTGTACTTTGCTACTAAATGAATGACTAAGGCCTGCTGTAAAATGCCACTCTTGCACGCCTGGAGCTAGAATATTAAATAATACTTCAGATGATGGAATAGGTTGCTCGGTGTAAGAAATACCAAAACGGATTTTTTGTTGTTCCGTTCGTTGCCATTGATAGCCAAGTTTATAAATAGTCATGTCGTCCCAACCAAATCCAGCACCGCCGTCAGTGCCTAGAGGTGCTGACATTAAGTTGTCTATTGGATTTGTAATGCTTCTTACATCATCGTAATTTATTTTTTGCCAATCAAATACAATTTCATTGTCTGGCGTAATTTTAAAAGCAGCACCAATTTGAATTGAGCTTGGCAAGTCAAAGCCACCTTGCTCTGCAAATAAACCACGGTAACTGTCGAACTCTTGCATTGAAACTGCAGAGCGGTAACTAGCTCCCCAGCTGAGTGATGAGTTGATCGTTTGGTTTATACCTAATTGAATACCTACACCAGTACTTGTATCTGTTCCATTATCAGACAAATTTTGCGGCGATTGCGAAAAGGGAGCAAAACTACTCAGACCTTGCGCTTCAAACTGTTGCAATACGTAAATTGGCGATACACCAACGCGAGTTTGTTCATTAAACTGATAACTTGCTGTAGGACTAATAAATAATTGTTTTAAATCTACGCCAGTAGTGCCTGCGTAAAATGTGCCGTCAGGAGCAGTGCCTGCATTATATTGGGTATTCATGCCGCCATTGCCGTAAACTAAAACACCAATATTTATCTTTTCATTAAGCTGATGGCCAATGGCAAATTCAGGAATGGCAAACAACGTGTTATCACTTTTTTGTGTTTTAGCTTCAAGATAAAGTGCATCAGGAAAAAAATTAGCTACTGATGAAGCCGTGTATTTACGATCAGGTGAAAAAAGTTCCAAGCCTAACGAAAATTGGGTACGCTCAACTAAAAGATTTGCTGGATTGTTTGCACCCGACATTAGTTCTTCAGATAGAGCTAAACCAGCACCAGCCATACCTTTATGAGCAATGCCATAGCCATGGGTAAAATAACCATTGGTTGCGAATGCACTAGATGATCCTAAGGAGAATGTTAACGCTAAAGTTGATATTAACTGCTTTTTCATTGTAAATAGACACTACACTTTTGAATTTTAGAGGATGAATAATAGCGAACTCTATATATTCCAAATAGTAATTAAAATAGATTAGATATAGTAAAAAGGAATAAGTGATTTAATTGGCTCATTTAACGTTAAACCTATTTCTCTTTAAAGCTTTCCCTAGTTATTGAATGCGTTGAATGTTAAACTAATTTTCTTGAGTCCAAATAAAATATGTAGCCTAGTCAACAAATAAGGCGAAATAAAAAATAACGTTCAATTACCTTAATATGACCCAGCATTAATGTCTGGTAATTATTTTGGTTTTCTTTCTTTAATGTTTCTGTAGTTTAAGGGCAAGTAAGTGGTAACAATAATTCAATTTAAATGGCTGGTACTAATTTTAATACTGCTAAATATAACCGCCTGCGGCAGTAATAGCGAAGACAACAACACTGACACTCAACCAAATCCCTTTAGCTTTTCCTCACAAGAAAACGCAGCACTTAATTCAATTAGTATATCCAACTCGGTCACCGTAAGTGGCATTAATACGCAATCGCCCATTAAAATCACTGGTGGTGAGTATTCTGTTAATGGTAACAACTATTCGGATACAAATAGTTTTGTAGTCAGTGGAGACACTATAATAGTTCGGCTGACTTCTTCGACAGAATTTTTAAATACCACCAGAACGGTTCTGTCAATTGGAGCAATCCAGGCCACCTTTTCTGTCACAACGATGGCACCAGATACTGCGCCCAACTCATTCGATTTCCTCGATCAAAACGCCGTTGAACAGGCTACCTTATATGTATCAAATACCATCATAGTAAGTGGAATTAATACTTCCTCTGTGATCAATGTTGTAGGTGGGGAATATGCAATCGATGGCGGTATGTATACAAATACGGCGGGCACAGTTACTAATGGACAAACTGTTTCGGTTCGTCAGACTTCATCAGCGTTGCCGTCTGACACTACCGATACAGTGTTAACCATTGGGGGTATTAGCGATACTTTTAGTGTCACAACATCAAATTTCACTGTTCCGTTTGACGTTGGTCGAGCGGGTAATATGGACGCGGTCAAAGTTTGGCAATTACCAGATGCGCCTAACGGCGATAAACCCGACCAAAGCTGGTTGGCAGTCGGCTCGGACAATGAAGGCGAGATCTACATATCAGGACACGACCATATTAGTAATTCAATACTTTATCGGTTACATCAAGCCGATGGCATTCTGCGCTGGGTCGGCGATGCGCGCACCGCGTCGGAAACGGCTGACAATTGGGAGTTCGGTGAGTCAGCAGAAAAATTTCATACGCGCCCAACTTATCATAATGGTCAAGTATATGTAGCAACGCTAGATAAATCGGGTATGGACTCTGCCTATTTGAATACTCGTGGATTTCACTGGTATAGCTATGATATTTTAGAAAATGAATTCTTCGACTTAAGCGCTTTTGAGCAAGGAGGCGTTGGCGCCCAGCAGATGCAGCTTGTGACTATCCAAAAAGACGCAAAGAACAATCTGCTTTATGGCATGTCTATACCGGAGAACAAACTCGTCCGCTACGATATTGCTCTTGGCCAAACCACTGTTTTAGGAAAGCCGGTCGAATGGGAAAAGTCTTCTCACCCAAGCTTGTCTAGATGGAACGGTTATTTTTATTCTAACCGTTTTATGTGGGTAGATTCACGTGGGCGTGTTTATTTTACGGGAGGTTCTTCGCGTAACCAATGGAATCAGGGTGAACCAGCAAGCACTTTAGACCATGTTTGGTATCATGATCCCATAAACGGTTTTGGCGAATTGACTGATTTTAAATTGCAAGGTCCTAATGCGATGGAAGTTGGTCAGTGGGACCGAGCTGGAGAAGTACTTTATACTTCCGACGATCAGGGTAACATCTACCGGTTTGTGGATGCGGATGCTTCATGGAGTTTTGTTGGTAAACCCGATTTTTCAGCAATACCTTCTGGCATTCCCAAAGTCTGGGTTTTTCAATTATCGGCGGATGCGGAAAAAATATATATTGGATTAAGCGATGTTTCCTACCCCAATGCCATTTGGGAGTTTGACATCGCAACAGGCAAAACCAAAGAGCTAGCCAAACTCAGTGAACTGGATTCCCAAGCCAGTACTCAAGATTTTATTACCGGCTATGATTCATGGGACAATAACGGAAGCTTTTATGTTTCAAATTTCACAATGTACAATGGCGTGAATGTCTATATGCTGGGAATCAATCCCGTGCGCGTTAAAGCTATGCAGGACAGTTCTTTCGAATTAGTCGAAATCGCTGCGCAAAGTACTGAGGCTGGAGTAACGGTTTCTCGGTCTGGTTCGGTTTCAGATGCACTTGACGTATTGTATGAGATCAGATTGTTTGACGGTCAGGGTGTTAGACTTGATACAATACTCGGCGAAACGACTGTCAACGTAGGGCAGAGTAACATCGAGTTGACAACTATAAGCCTAAACTTACCGTTAGCAAATACCTTTAACCATGCTGAATTCGTTGTGATTGCGGATGGTAACGATTATGTACTTTCAGATGTTCACAAAGTCGTGCTGGAGACGCCCTAAACTTAGTTTATGGCGTTTTCGGACTAGTGTAACAAGCCACAATGGGCCTAATCGAAAGCGTATACAGCGATTAAGTCACTCTCTATCTCCACCAGATACAAAAAAACCACGCCAAGCGTGGTTTTTTTGTATCTATTGTAAAAGTCGGAATGAGAACCCGATAGAGGGTTCGACAAATCGTCAGGAACGATTTGTACTGCCGCAGGCACCGCGGTAGTGGCGAGGGCAGGAGCCCGAGGTAATTCCCATTCTCTACTAAAAAGTACTGATTACAATGATTTTGTACAGAAATAAAAGTCTACACAATCATACTCACCACTATTTACTCTTTCTTCAGCTTCTTGTTGCGTAGCTGGTGGTGGAACTATAACTTTATCACCTGGCTGCCAGCTTTCAGGAGTAGCTACACTGTATTCATCTGCAGTTTGTAATGCTGATAATAGGCGTTTGAACTCTGGTATGGATCGTCCATTAGACATTGGGTAATAAACCATTGCACGTAATATACCGTCGGGATCGATCAAAAAAGTGGCTCTTACAGCTGCAGTATCTGAAGCTCCAGGCATAATCATTCCATAATCACTAGCAACTTTCATTGATAAATCAGCAATAATTGGAAATGGTATTTTTACATCAAAATTTTGTTCAATATTTCGTACCCAAGCATTATGTGCATGAACACTATCAATTGATAATCCTAATAGCTCGCAATTCATATTTTTGAATTCTTCCGCGTGTCTAGCAAATGCCATAAACTCAGTTGTACATACTGGTGTAAAATCAGCTGGATGTGAAAATAAAATAAGCCATTTACCTTTATAGTCGTTTAATGTTTTTCTACCATGAGTCGTAGGTGCATCAAAAGACGGGGCTCTTTCATTCATACGTGGAAGTGTTACTTGGTTTGTCTCATTCATAATCTATACCTCAATAATTATTATCCCTAATTGGATGTAATTATTATTACCGATTGATATATGATATTCCAATTGGTAATATCGATTGGTGAAATCGTACTGCTCGATTAAAAATAAGATTATTTATTATATTGTGTTCGGATGGAGCTCAATGTAACTTTGTAAAGAAGTTAAACACACCCTTACATTTAGCTTTCATTGATTATTAGGTATACTACCGCCCATTATCACTTGAACCAAAAAAGAAGTCACAATGGGCGTAATCATTTCCTTAATTCGTAACGGTATTGGCAGCGTATTAGTGTTTTTTGACATTATTACTCGCGGTACCAAATTAAAACGCAGTCCTCAAGCACAACAGCAAATAGCTAAAGAGCTTAAAGGGTTAAGCTTATACCAATTTTTTGCATGTCCATTTTGCATTAAAACACGCCGTAGAATGTATAAATTAAACTTACCTATTACAACATTAAGTGTATCTAAAGGCTCACCTCATCGTGAGACATTACTCAATGGCGGCGGAAAAATTCAAACACCTTGTTTACGTATAGAACAAGACGGCCAGGTACAATGGTTATATGAATCATCCGCTATTATCAGTTACCTTGAGCAACGATTTACCTAACGTAGCCAATCGAATGTTGCGTTTAGCACAACGCAACGAGAGTCGATTGTGCAATTTCGATATAAGTCTGGGCGTCTTCTAATGCGCCTTTAGTTTTGATGTGGTCGGCAAAGCCTAATCGAGCACTCATCGCAATCCAAAAAATAGCACTTACCAATCCAACATATCGCCAAATAGTTGATTTGGCCCACTTAAGCGCAAAGGTAATTGAAAGTACATAGAATACAAACCCTGCTAATTTAGATGATCCCCAACCATTAACAAACGGATACAGGTTCAACGGATTGACTATCAACATATAAATGAACGTTACAACGAACAAGGTATATAAGATATGAGGTCCTATCTTTAGGATCTTGTGGTTGACTTTATCCGATTGTTTGAGCGTCAAGATAAAGCTAACAATAAATAGTAAAAATGTCAGCGCAATGATAGTGAGATGCGCGTGCTTAACGATCATATACATGGTGTTCTTTCCTTTAGTTAAGTAAAAAATTAATGTTTTCACAACGTTATCACATTATCGTTATGTATACCTACGTAACAAGTCTTTTTTACTCACTGAATGTGGGTTGAATTCCCCCTCAATTAAATCATATACTCCACCCTAGCTATTTTACATATCACTAAGGCATATCCATGATTACAGAATCAAGATTAATTAATAATAGTACTTCTGACTCTGAAGATATGTCCTATAAAGCCAGACTCATCAACCATATCATCACCGAACTTGTACAGATTCATGCTACGGCATTAAATGCGGCCAAGCACGCCCATGCAATGGCTACGGATAAACAAAATATCCCTGAAAATAAATATGACACCTTAGGGCTAGAATCGGGCTATTTAGCTCAGGGGCAAGCTCAACGTGCCGCTGAGTGTTCTGCTGAGCTGGATGCCTTTAAACACATCATCGTCAAAGACTTTGTTGCACAGGATAGCATTACTATTGGCGCTTTAGTGGGGATTGTCGATCAACATGAAACCCCACTGTGGGTCTTTTTAGCGCCGAGTTCAGGTGGAACCAAATTTGAATTTGAGGGCCGCAAGATTATGGTTATCAGCGCAGCCTCGCCGTTAGGTAAACAATTATTGGGTAAAGAACTCGGTGACGAGTATCACATCGGGCAAGGGTCACATAGCAAACACTATTTTATTACGGATATTATTTAAGATGTCAGCCAGAGAACGTCCTCCCTATCAATACGGTGGCACATGGAAAAGCGCTAAACGGCATTAAAATACGCTCCCTTTGCCAAATACGCGTGTTTGATATGTCCCACTAACGCTAACACTTTACGCGGTGTCTTTTTGATAAATGGGTGCAGTGCATAAACGCCAATAGTTTTATCTACTTCGTCATTAAATAAGGTGACCAGATCCCTAGATAGCAAGTCTTCATGCACCAAGCATTTAGGCACATGCATGATGCCATGTCCAGCTAGCGCAGCTTTACGCAATGCACTGGCATTGTCGGAAGCAAAATTCCCATTCACAGTCACCGTGTACTGCTGACCGTCATTCCTAAATGCCCAATTATTGGCACCGGCTTTTTGGTACACATAAATCAAACAATGATGCTCTGACAGTTGAGCGGGAATAGTAGGTTGACCATATTTCGATAAATAGCCAGGTGAACAACAGATCACCCACTGTGAATCAATAATATGCCGAGCAATTAAACTCGAATCTTCTAATAAACCCGTGCGAATAACTAAATCGTATCCTTCCTCTAAAGGATTGACAAAGCGGTTTTCGAGCGACATATTAACACTCACATTAGGATGTAGATGGCAAAACTCAGCGACGGCCTCGCCCAGTAATAAGTCGCCAGAAATAGTCGGTACTGACATTTTTATGTGGCCACTTAAGGTTTCATTATCATCTTTAATATCGTCAATCGCTTCTTGGGTAATATGTTTTATCATATCAGCGCTTGATGCTAATTTTTTGCCCGCTTCGGTTAACGCTAAACTGCGTGTTGTACGGTAGAGCAGTTGTGCATTAAGCGCTTGCTCTAATTGCGTTATACGCTTACTCACGACTGAGTTGGTGATATTGTTAAGCTCTGCTGCTTTTTTGAAGCTACCGAGTTCAACGACTTGAGAAAATAAAACAAGATCATTTGCATGCATAAGATTAGTTGATTTTTGGAAACTATAAGTTCGATTATTTCTATTTATCGATTAAAAGTAAAGAGATATACTCATCTTATTAACAATTAAACATGTTAAGTTACTTATTAATCAAGTGCGACTAAGCTTCGCAATAGGCATGTGCTAAACATCAAGGACTAACACTATGATCATTTCTGCAACGACAGATTTTCGAGCCGCTGCTAAAGCGAAACTACCGCCTTTCTTATTTCATTATATTGATGGGGGCTCATACACTGAAAGTACTTTAAGACGCAATGAAACTGACCTACAAGACATCGCCTTAAAACAAAAAGTGTTAAAGGACATGTCTCATCTCAGTTTAGAGCATGAAGTGTTTGGTGAAAAATTAGCAATGCCTATTGCACTGTCACCCGTTGGCTTAACGGGTATGTATGCTCGTCGAGGCGAAGTGCAAGCAGCCAAAGCTGCTGAAAACAAAGGGATCCCGTTTACAATGTCAACGGTGTCAGTTTGTCCTATCGAGGAAGTCACCCCGCAAATCCAGCGCCCGATGTGGTTTCAATTATACGTGTTAAAAGACCGTGAGTTCATGAAAAATGTGTTGGAACGCGCTAAATTAGCCGGTGTTACTACATTAGTCTTTACTGTTGATATGCCTACCCCTGGCGCACGCTATCGAGATATGCATTCAGGCATGAGTGGGCCACGATCTGAAGTACGCCGTGTACTCCAAGCGATGTTACATCCATCTTGGGCATTAGATGTTGGCTTGATGGGTAAACCTCACGATTTAGGCAATATCTCTGCATATCGAAACAAAACCACGAAACTAGGCGATTACATCGGCTGGTTGGGTGATAACTTCGATACCTCGATTTCGTGGAAAGATTTAGAGTGGATCAGAGAATATTGGACCGGTCCTTTGATCATCAAAGGGATCTTGGATGTGGATGATGCCAAAGATGCGGTTCGTTTTGGTGCTGATGGCATTGTGGTTTCTAATCATGGCGGTCGACAACTCGATGGGGTGATGTCTTCTGCTCAAGCGCTGCCGACGATTGCTGATGCGGTTAAAGGCGATCTTAAAATATTTGTGGATTCAGGTATTCGTAACGGCTTAGATGTGGTGCGGATGTTGGCGCTAGGTGCCGATTGCACTATGCTGGGTCGCTCCTATATTTATGCATTAGCAGCTCAAGGTCAACAGGGCGTAGAGCACTTGTTGGATTTGTACGAAAAAGAAATGCGCGTCGCTATGACATTAACTGGGGCAAATTCGATCAGTCAAATTGGTAATCATTCGATAGCTCGGATAAAGTAAGGACTGACACTTAAATTGAACCATCATTATTGATTATAAGGCTGTGATGACTGCAATCAAACGAATAGGAATTTTAACGAGTGGTGGCGATGCACCAGGCATGAACGCGGCTATTCGTTGTGTGGTGATTGCCGCAAATCATTATCATTGTGAAGTGGTTGGTTTTTATCATGGGTTTAATGGACTGTTACATAATGAGCATATCAAGCAAGCTAAACAACTAAGCCTTGAAGACATACATAATATTATCCAGCGCGGCGGGACTATTTTAAAAAGTGCCCGTTGCCCTGAAATGTTGACAGCAAAAGGCTTGATAAAAGCAGCGACGACATTAACGAATGAAAAAATTGACGCGTTGATTGTTATTGGTGGTGATGGTTCATTCAAAGGTTTACTAGATTTACAGGCTCACTGGTCTGGTCAAATCATTGGCATTCCAGGCACAATTGATAATGATTTAGATAATACTGATTTTACTATTGGTTTTGCAACAGCCGTAAATACCGCCATTGATGCGATTGATAAAATCCGTGATACAGCTGATGCGTTTGAAAATTTTTTGATTGATGACAAGCAGGCGACACTACAAAAACTAGCGGATGAAATCAATACCGCGCAACACCATCATCATGGCAGTTATATTATTGTATTAGCGGAAAATATATGGCCTGGTGGGGCGGTTGCTTTAGCAGGTGAATTAAAGCATAAGGCGAATGTAGATTGTACTGCGTGTGTCTTAGGACATATTCAGCGGGGGGGCTCGCCCGTACCTAAGGACCGATTACTTGCTACAAAAATGGGCGTTGCTGCAGTGCAAGCGCTGATTGATGGTAAACACAATATCATGATCGCAGAACAAAATAACGGGATTTGCCACGTTGCTCTAGAAGATGCGGTCAAACATCAAAAAACGGTGAGTCAGCAATTAGTTGATGCCCAACAGAACATTCTAGCCTTGACCGCCCAAAACCAATACTAATGTTACAAAGGTATTGTAATCTTAATCTGAGTGCCATTTTTCGAATCAAGAATGAAACTTCCGTTGAGTGCTTTTACGCGATTTTCCATACCCGCTAAGCCAAATCCTTGCTCTATGGTATCCATATCAAAGCCCACACCATTATCAACGATGGTAAATTCTATCTGGTCTGTTAATAGCGTAAGCCTGATACGAAGCTCATCAGCCATTGAATATTTGATCGTGTTATTAATCGCTTCTTGGGTGATCCTAAACAGTACTAATGAGATATTTTCTGGGATATTAATCATATCCCCCTGACTTGAAAAATCAAATGCGATGTTACTGAGTGATAGTTTATCTGCAAAATACTGACTTCTTAAAGTTTCAATTAAGCCGAACCGCTCTAATATTTCAGGTTTGAGCCAGTTGATTAACTCAAATACAGACATGTAAATATAATAAGTAAAGCTTTTTATTTTAGTAAATGGATTGTGCCCGTTACCGGTCAGACTTGCTTGTAACTCGAGTAAGTTAATTGCTTGCTGTAACTCATGAATGTTTTTCTCCATTTGGTTTTTTAATTCAATGGAAAGTTTTCTTCGTTGAAACTCTTGAGCGTTGATTAGTTGTTTATTAAATTGATTGATCTGCTGGTTCAGTACTTGCTGTTCATCATTACGTTTAATCATCAGTGCTTGACTATGCTCAATGGATAACTGTGTGGTATCTAACTCATGGATCATCGCATTAATATATAAAATAATTAAATTAAGTCCTAACAAAGACCAAGCCATATCATTTAATGAGAATCCCAGCTGACTGATCAATGTAAGATCACTCGTTGTCTGTAAATTGATAATGGCAAACATGACATAAATCATGGTTACGGCATTGATGACAAGCGCAAAGCTAGAGAGTCCCCACCAGCGATAACGATAACAAAACCACAGAGCAGGTATGACCATAAATACACTGAGGGAGCTAACTAAATTACCACCAAAATACAGAATGAATAAAATGCCTATGGACGAAATAACTAACAGCATGAGATTATTTTTCGTTAATTTCGGTATGACAATCATGCTTTGGTATTTAAGCATTAAAATAATCAGTAATACATTGATTACGATAGCAATACCCGTAATTTGACCAATGATGCTGTCTATTAAATATTGCCAATGACTTAAATCTAGAGCATCAATTCTATAGGTTGCCACTGCGGTCATATATTGATACAACAAGGTAAATGCGACCGTACAACTGAATAACACATGGATAAAGCGCAGCGTGAAAATTTCAATGTTGCGCAGAAAACTCTGTGTGACGAGCGCGCTAATTATTATTGTAACAATGCTTACACAGGTTTGTCCTAGCAATGTCCAAGTCATACTGGTAAATGGGGTGTGACTAAATAAATGTATTGGCGCAAATAGGACAATGAGCATAATTAGCGCTGACCAACGTTGGGTGGGATTGAAAACTAACATCATATAACTTATTACCGCTTGCAACGAAAGCAGCGGTAATGCAGTTTGAGTGAGTAGTATATGGTCAACAATACTGGCGACGATCAATACGATAAAATGCCATAACAGTAATTTATAGATAGAATTTGAGTCTTGACTAGTAGGTAAATCACTAGCTAAAACGTGCGCAGACTGATGGTTATCTTGGTAGTTTAACATGGATTTGCGCTCCGTTATTATTAGTCAACCGCATACTGCCACCTAATGCCATCATGTAATTTTGAATATTAAATAACCCACCGGTAAAAGGATTATTTAATACTTTTTCAGGAAATCCATTACCCGCATCTGTAAATTTCACATGGGTGCTGTGGTCACTAAACGATATTGCCAGATGACATGTATTCCCACCGCTATGTTGAATAACATTTTTCACACATTCTTGAACGATCCTAAATAACGCTATTTTCAAGCCATCATCTAGGGCATTGACGCCTTCATCAATATCTGCATGATATTCAATATTATGCTCCTCTAATCGAGACGCAAAAAATAGCCCTGTTAATGTCTCTTTTAAGCCTAAATCATCGATTGACCGAGGTCGTA
This sequence comes from Glaciecola sp. UBA983, assembly GCA_002292215.1. Classification (GTDB taxonomy): domain Bacteria; phylum Pseudomonadota; class Gammaproteobacteria; order Enterobacterales; family Alteromonadaceae; genus Opacimonas. The sequence goes on from DBBN01000012.1 coordinate 13,798, forward strand.
ACCAATACATTAATTCATACGCGTTTGAGTAGATCTGATCTGTCATCACCCGTATTTTATTAATCACATTCTGTTCAGCTTCTGTAAATAAATTTTGTTTCTTGAGCAATGAAATTGAGATGTTTAATGCGGTAATATTCTGCCCAACATCATCATGTAGTTCCTGTGATAAATGCTTTTTTTCAACTTCTTGTAAGTTAACAATCTGCACTGCAATGTCTTGTAATTCTTGTTGTGATTTAATCAGGTGCGCGTATTTAGCTTTTAATGCTAGTTGATTTTTGGATAAGGCTTGGCGTGAGCGTCGATGCTCTAATTGCAAGCCAGAAGTCACTAGACCAATTAAAAAATACGACACAATAAAAGGTTGAAACGAAACCAGTAACTCATTTTCCGCGCCGTATAATACTATCAATAACACGCTGTTTATCCAAAGGGCACAGCACAGACTGCCGAGCCATGTAAATCGATAACCGCACCATATAATAGGTAAAAACAACAATATTTTAAGTATGTTTTGAGAAAAATCAGAAAGATAAAATAGCACTAGTATGGCAACCGTTAGCGTCATTGCTATTTTACTTATTAATGTCCAAGAGAGATTTCGAAGGTGATGACGCTTTTGACGAACACCTTCGTAGACTAGGTAAGCTGAAATGGCAAACAATATGCCGGGATATGCAGCGATATTATGTAGTAAAAATACAGATAAGCGCTCGTCTGTTGGAACTTTGTCATACACCGATGTGTCCGATAAAAAATGAAATCCAATATTGCCTAAGCGCGTTAAAAATCCAAATAGTACTAGGATTACAATAGCTCTGAGTGCAAATAAATTGTCTTGTTTACGCTTCACTCTGGCTAAATAAATAATGGGTAATGTATGAATGGCGATGGTCATGGAAAGCATAAAATGCTTCATGAACTCATAATGTATTGATCCTTGATATTGCATGGTAAATCCGCCGCCAAGCGCGATGGCAAACATGGCTGTTAACCAAAAACGCAAGGGCAATATAAGAAATAAAATGAAATGAAAGCCAAGCGGAAAATACCAAATAGTAAATCCAGGTAAGACCGAATATCCGAACGACAGGGTAAAAAAGATAAATTGAAAAATGCAGGTTAGGACAAATAGGTAAAAATGAGCCAATAACTCTTGGCTCAATGTGTTGTGATGAAAATCTTGAAAAATATGTGTTTTGATAATGTTGTGTCTCTGCACCACTGTTATGTGTTTCACATACCTAACATATTGTATGTAAAACACTTTGTATGAATTATGACACAAGTTTTTGAAAATTAATATTCGTGTGTATTTTTAATCTTTGCACAACGTATTAATCCTTGCCCAATCTATCAAACTAGCGTAAAAGTCTTACCATTATTCGCTTTAAGTAAACACACTTGGAAATTCTTGATTTAACCCTACTGCAAACCCCTCCTGAGTACAACGATACGTTGTTTGCGCAAATAGCTAATGATATTCATGCCAAAGGCTTCAGTATCCAGCCCAATGCCTTACCTTTGGATTTAGCTGAATCATTGCATGATCATGTTATGCATATGCCTGAGTATCAATTTGATGACGCAGGGATCGGACGGTTACAACAATTACATCAAAATAGCTTTGTGCGCCGTGATGCGATTGCTTGGATCAATGGTGAAAGTTCAGCAGGGCGAGACTGGCTTGCATGGTCTGCTCGGTTACAACAGTACCTTAATCGGCATTTGTTTATGGGGCTGTTTTCATTTGAAAGCCATTTTGCACATTATCCTCCTGGTAGCTTTTACAAAAAACACCTAGATGCATTTAAAGGTCAAGCCAATCGCGTGTTATCGGTTGTCGTTTATCTCAACCCTGATTGGGGTATGGATGATGGCGGAGAACTCGTAATTTATACCGATGATAAGGTGACTGACGGGATCAAGGTTATTCCAAGTTTTGCGACGATTGCTGTGTTTTTGAGTGAAGATCATCTTCACGAAGTGTTACCTACTCAGCGTGATCGTTATTCGATAGCAGGCTGGTATAGAGTTAATAGCTCTAATGCTAATCGAGTTGATCCGCCTAAATAGATACCTGTCTATGTCATGCGCTAAATATATATTGTACATATTAAGCATTAACTATTTATTATTGTATCTCGCCAAAAACATCGCTGCGCTCTCTGTCGCAATGTGATGTTTTTGTTCATCAGTTAAGGGGGCTTCAATCTTTAAAAACTGAGGCCAAAAACAACTGCCTTTAATTAAGTTTTGTAGTTGGTCAGTGGCAAATTTTATATCTGGGATGTTAAGCTGTTTATGCTCACAAGCACTTCGCAAGTAGCGTTGAAAAGCGGTTTCTTGGGTCATCACCTTATCCAACTCTCGTTTTAATTCTTCAGGGTGATACAAAAAATGCCCAAAAGCCATCCGAGTCAAATCAATATAATGTCCACAACTATATAGATTAATTTCAGCGGTAATTAGTGTCAGTAGTTTTGATTCCACTGAACGCAGAGGGTCATAAGTGGTATCAATATCGACATCAACCAATGTGCGAGTTCTGATCTCATTTAACAAATACACGACTAATGCTTGCTTAGTTGCGAAATGATTGTATACCGTTCGTTTAGAAACTTGCGCCAGTTCAGCAATTTTATCCATACTTGTTGCTTGGACGCCAAACTCTTGAAATGCTTGGCAAGCGGCATCAATGATGTCTTGGCGTTTAATCTCACTGCGTGTCAATTTAGTGTTTTTACTCACAATCACACCATAAAAAAAGAATAGACTAAAATAGTACACTAGGTAGTTTACTTTTACCAGAAGTGAAGTAAACTACACTCATTAGTTTACTTTTATTTTTACTTATTGAGTTTATGACGATTATGAAATTTACCCCAATATTTTCACTGCGAAGTCTATTGTGTATAGTTGTAATCACAATGAGTGTATCTGCTTGCTCGCCAAGTGACGTTGAAGACACTACCACTGTGACGCCGACTGTAGTCAAATTGACAGCCGTTACGGCAATTGATAATGGCAATACCTTTCGTTTTCCTGCCACAGTATCTGCGGTTAAAACCATTGAAGTGCGCTTTGAAGTCACTGGTCGCTTAGTTAAATTAGACATGCCTACCGGCAGTGTAGTAAAAGCGGGGCAATTATTAGCGATGATTGATCCGGTGCCTTTTGAACGTAAAGTATTAGAAAAACAAACCAAACTCACGCAAGCACAACGTGAGTTATCGCGTGTTGAGTCGATGTTTGTCAAAAAACTTGTTTCACAAAGCAGCATGGATGATGCCAAAACTGCGCTTGAATTAGCGGATATCGAACTGAGTAATGCCCAACAAGATTTAAGTTACACTAAACTCTATGCACCTTTTAATGCGCAAATTTCACAACGTTATGTTGAAAATGATAGTTATGTGTCTGCCGGTGAAAGTATTGCAAAATTACAAGATGTGTCACAGATGTATTTTCACTTTAGTGTCCCTGAACGTATATTTACTGCGAATGCGCGTCGTGATATTGCCAATGCACAAATCGCCATTATTGGTGCTTCAGAACAATGGTATGACGTAAGATATGTGGAGCATGCTGCGGAGCCAAATCCAATATCACAAACCTATGATGTCGTGTTTGCTTTAGCACAACAAGATGAATTAGTCGCTACACCCGGAGCACGCGCGGTAGCAAAAGTAACCTTGAAATCACAATCAAACCAGTTCGGCATGACTGTGCCAATGAATGCCTTAGTTGGCGATAATCAAGCAGGTTTTTATGTGTGGCGCTTTAATGCTAATGATGGTTCATTAACAAAGTTAGTGGTGACGGTGGCGAGTATCAAAAATGATATTGCTGTTATATCCAAGGGCGTCACAGTCGGTGATTTAGTTGTTTCTGCAGGTGCAGCAAAGATGTACGACGGGATCATCGTCAAGCCATTTAATGGAGTGCGTTAATATGGATCTGACCCGGTATTCTTTTCGGTTTCCGACCAATGTGTGGTTGTTCGTTGTCATTTTTTTAATTGGTGGGGTCATCGCTCTCAACAATATTGGTCGTTTAGAAGATCCTGCTTTCACCATTAAACAGGTTAAAGTATTAACCCAATACCCAGGTGCCAGTGCCCAACAAGTTGAAACTGAAGTCACAGAACAACTTGAGATCGCGATTCAACAAATGCCTCAGTTACGTCGTTTATTTTCGTTGTCCACGCCAGGTTCATCTGACATTACGGTCGAAGTAAAATCCACTTATGATAGTGATGTATTACCGCAAATTTGGGATGAGTTACGTAAACGTTTATCCGATATCTCAGGTCAATTACCCTCAGGTGCGCAAACGCCGGTGGTATATGATGACTTTGGTGATGTGTTTGGTTTGTACTATGCATTAAGTGCTAGTGATTTTAGTCCGCATGAAATGCGTGAGTTTGCTCGTGTTATCCGGCGTGAATTGTTAGCAACTGAAGGCGTTGCAAAAGTCGAAGTCAACGGCGTGTTACAAGAACAAATTGTGATTTACGTCGATCCTTATCAAATATCCAGTTTGGGTATGTCATTTCCTGATTTAATGGTATTACTAAACAATAATTTGCAGCCTTTTAGTGGCAGTCGCATTCAAGTCAATGGTAAAAAAATCCGTTTGGTGGTTGAAGAGCCTACTCGTCAATTAGAAGAAATCAACAACCTAGAATTGGTTGTCCCAGGGACGACGCGTTCTATTAAAATCAAAGATATTGCGCAATTACGTTTAGAGCCTGTGGATATTCAGCCGAGTATTGTGCGCTTTCAAGGAGAGCCTGCTATTACGTTAGCGGTTTCGGCGTTAGCCGGTGTCAATATTGTTGATGTCGGTCACCAAGTCAATGCCAAAGTCAGACACCTATTAACACAATTACCTGCTGGGATTAGTTTAACGGCAATTTATGACCAAGCTCAAATTGTGGATGAATCTGTTGATGGGTTTTTGTTAAATTTGGTGATGTCGGTGGCAGTAGTCACACTGACGTTATGTTTATTTATGGGCTGGCGTTCGGGCGTGGTAGTTGGGGCTGTATTGCTTGTAACAGTGATGGGCACCTTGTTGATCATGTGGTTAATGGGGATACAGTTACAACGCATTTCATTAGGTGCTATGGTCATTGCCATGGGCATGCTGGTAGACAATGCGATTGTTATTGCTGAAGGAATGATGCTGCGTGTCGCCATTGGTAACAGTCCGATGACTGCCGCACAATACATTATTAAACGAACACAGTGGCCATTGCTTGGCGCGACGATTATCGGGATTGCAGCGTTCTCAGGGATTGGGTTATCTGATGATGCGACTGGGGAATTTTTATATTCGTTGTTTGCAGTGGTCATGATTTCGTTATTACTCAGTTGGGTACTGGCGATCACCTTAGTACCATTATTAGGCGCATATTTATATCAACCAGATGAAGCGTCGAGTCAAACGGTTGAGCGTTCATTATTTTATCGCATGTTTTTATCTGTGTTACATGTGTGTTTGCGCTTACGTTGGATCACTATCATGGTCTTAATTGCCATCACTCTCATTGCGTATGCGAGTTTCGGGTTAGTCAAACAAGGTTTTTTTCCGCCATCCAATGCACCGATATTTTTTATTCATTATTGGGGGCCGCAAGATCAAGATAATCGTCAAACGGATCAACAACTGCATAAAGTAGAACAATATATTATGGCGAATCCACTGGTGGAGTCGGTGACGAGTTATGTCGGCCGAGGAGCGGATCGGTTTACGTTAACGTATGCGCCACAAGCCAGAAATGAAAGTTATGGGTTATTATTGATCCGCGTTGCAGATAAAGACGATATTGAAACGTTATCACAAGCGTTGATGGCTGATATTAGTTTACTAGACTTGAATGCTGATTTTTATTTAGAGCGTATGCAATTTGGACCCGGTGGCGGTGCTAAATTGGCGGCACGTTTTTCAGGCTCTGATGCAAGTGTCTTGCGAGATTTGGCACAACAAGCCGAACGTGTCATGCGGGCGGATGGTAACTTAGTGGATATTCGCCACAACTGGCGTGATAAAGGGTTTGCGATAAATGGTCACTTTGATTCATTCAACGCCGGTGTATCCGGGATCACGCGATCTGATTTTAATGACACTATCCAATACGCCAGTAATGGTCTCAAACTTGGCCAAGTACAACAAGGCGATTACACCTATCCGATTAAGGCAAAAATGTCAGGCTTAGAGGACAGTGCAATCAATGCCTTACTCAATAGCCAAGTATGGAGCAATCAACAGCGGGTTTATGTGCCATTTCAACAAGTTTCAAAAGGAGTCGAGTTAGTCAGCGAGGAAGTCCTCGTTCATCGACGTAATCGTTTGCGAACCATCACTGTCAATGCTGATCCAGATGCAAATGATACAGCAGGAAAAGCACTAACTCGTATCAAACCTCACATTGAAGCGATTGTATTACCAGACGGTTATCAACTAGAGTGGGGCGGTGAATATGAAAGTGCAGGGGAAGCTCAAGCGGCATTAGGTCAAGGCTTACCCGCTGGGTTTTTATTGATGTTTATTATTTCTGTATTGTTATTTGGTAAAGTACGTCAACCTCTCATTATATGGTTAATTGTGCCGATGGCTGTCGTGGGGGTCGTTGCGGGTTTGCTTGCTACTGATATGCCATTTGGTTTCATGTCGTTATTGGGCTTTTTAAGTTTGTTTGGCATGCTGATCAAAAATGCTATTGTATTGATTGAAGAAATCGATCTGCAAGTAGAAGAAAGTGGAGATATTAAACAGTCGATTATTGAAGCAACATTAAGTCGTATTCGTCCAGTAATGTTGGCGGCAATCACGACTATATTAGGAATGGCCCCGTTATTATTTGATAGATTCTTCGCAGATATGGCGGTGACTATTATGGGGGGCTTAGCGTTTGCTACGGTACTGACATTAATAGCAGTGCCAGTATTATATAGTATGTTGTTTAAGGTCAGTTTTAATAAGTAAAAAACTGATCTTTGTACGGTGTTCTCACGTTAAATCGGTATCAAGTTCGAAATTTAATGATAACAGAGCACCGTATCATGACTGATTATACCCTTAAGCCTCAACAGCAATTGTTACCTCTCGCTTATGCTGATGCGGAAATGCCAATCTCTGGCGCGCCATCAATCCCCATTAACCCCTCTCAGCAGTGTATTCCACAACATTATCTACAATATCAACATACCCATAAAAGTGTGAGTGATATTGTCAACGATATTGAGTTTGACATTCGTTATCCGATTTTTGTAAGTATTGACGAAAGCTCATTAGTATTACAAGTCGGAATTTTAGGACAAGATAATTACAAGGCCAATACTCCGCAAAATCCACTACATATTGTGTATGGACGAAAATGGCGCGTTGAGAAAAATCTACCCAGTGCTGAAATTATTCAAACGGTATATCTAGCTTTGCAAAAAGCCAAAGAACATGAAATTCGTGAAGTGTTTACTTTACTTGATACCCACTCGCAGAAACATAGCACACCATTTAGTGGTCATCATGATACGCCATTATTAGCTTCGACTATTGCAGCCTCTACCATCACAGCCTCTAAGCTTGCAGCAACAGCGTCGCAGTTATCCAGCAGTGGATGGCAGCCCCAAGACTTACAACAGGCATTAGATGCGGTTAAATTTGACGGACAGAAATTGCTTTTGACTCAATATATTGTATTGGACACAACGCGTGTTGTTGTGGATATTGAGCTGCGTCAGGTTGACTCAAAGATAGACCATTATAGTGCCGTGGTCGGTAACTTTTTCCCTGAATTTGCAGGTGCCAAAATCAGCTTAGTCTTGACTGATGATAACGCTAACACCTTGTATCACCAACTGATGCAACAGTTTATTTCACTAAGTAACGAGCATGTGGCGGAGCATTTTACGTATCGTGGTTTTAAGCGTTTTAGCCGCTCCGTGGATGTCGCTCAAATTGGCGCTACCTCGATTGCGATCCGTGCCACAGAGTGGCGTCAAGAAGCCTCTTTTATGGCAAATATGAAAGCATTTAATCAGCAAGTCGATGCGACTCGCGTACCGGTATTGCAAGCTGATCACCAAGCAGCAAATATTGTGCAGCAGTATGAGCATATTGCAGGTCACAAGCCGATATTGAAAAAAGTACTTTTTACTGATCCACAATAAGGTAGTATTGATATTTGAGCGGTGCGCTAATAATTAGCGCTTTTTCGCAGACACCAAATATAGGTACATTTTTAATGGATTGTTTTTCTGCCCCAGCATGATAACTCTGCGATGGATGGTTATGCCTTGTGTGACGCGGGTTTACATAGCTCTGCAACGAGTGAGTTATTAACCGAATTTACGCTTGTCGGCGAATCATTTGCGGGGCGTCCCTTTGTTGGTGAGTTAATACATGGACAATGCATTCGGATCATGACCGGAGCCGTTATTAGCCCCTGAACCCAATAACTGGCTCAACGCCAATACGCCACAAGAATGGGCGCACGCCCAAGCTATGATTAATTCTGCTGATTAATAAACTCACTTGGACTGACACCAAATACCCGTTTAAAACACGTGCTGAAATAATTGGGTGACTTAAACCCACAAGAATACGCAACTTGCGTAATTTGCTGTCCTTCTAAAAGCATTTTTTGGGCCGTAAAGACCCGATAATGACGTAAATATTCTGCTGGTGTTTGGTCAAATAACGCTTTTATTTTACGTTGTAACTGGCGATCACTCATACCGAGTTCGGACACAATACCCCCTAATGTAAAATCACTATCAGTATATTGTTCTGCAATAATAGTATTGAGCTTAGCTGCGAAGTGTTGATCTTGAGGGCTAAATACAGATTTAGGCTGCAAACTTGTTGTCGCATTTTTGGCATTACCGGCCACTAAACTATGCTGACGGGTAAGGGTGTTATGAATTTTTAACAACAACTGCTCAGCGTCAAACGGTTTGGTGATGTAATCCACAGAGCCTAAGGTTAAGCCTTTAGTTGCGCTTATTGCGTCATTTTTTCCCGTAACTAAAATCGTCGGAATGTGCGAGGTGTTTGGATGTGCGTTGAGTTTTTCTAATAGCTCATAGCCAGATAACTCAGGCATCACCACATCGGATAATATTAAATGAGGGATCTCTGCTATTGCTATTGTCAAACCTTCAAGACCATTTGCTGCGGTAATTACTGCATATTTGGGCGTGAGCATCGACGTCAGGAAATCGCGCATATCGGCACTATCGTCAACGATTAGAATCAATGGTAAATGTGACCGGTTAGGCTTAACAGGTAGGATTGTTTCATTTTCGTCAATATCGTCATTTTCGTGGATTTCGTCGATTTCTGCATAATGCGCCGAGAGTTCGAATGTTACACTGTGATTTGTGATGGAATTACAGTGTATATTCCAGTGATATTCATCACATAACTCTTTTACAAAGGCTAAACCTAGACCAAACCCAGAACTATTTTTTGGTGCATCAAGGCGCTCAAAGCGAGCAAAAACTTGTTGAGTCTGTTTAGGCGTTAACCCTTTATGAGCGTTTTCAATCGTCAATACATAGTCACCTTCTCGTATTTCTGAACAAACCGACACCCAGCCTTTAACTGGCGAATATTTGAGTGCATTGCTTAACAAATTTTCAATAATCGAATGCACGTCATCTGAGTTACATTCCAAGATGACATGACTATTTATCGACGTCTTAATCTGTATTTGTTTTTCTGCAAACAACGGAGTAAAGGCATTTATGTAACTGTTTAACTCATTATCAATGTTGATTCGTTCAAGAATTTTATTTGGTTGGACAACCGCTGCTAACGCCACAACCTTCTCGACCAAATTAGTTAATCGTTTGGTATTGTTCATCGCTAAATCTAACATTACGCGATGCTTGTCAGCAAATAGCGTATCTTGATTCAATTGTTGTAACGGGCCATTTATCAGCGTTAATGGTGTCCGCAATTCATGAGATATATTGGTGAATAAGCGTTCTTTTTGCTCAAGTAAGGCTTGTACTTCGCTGGTTTTGTTTTGCACCATCTCTTCTAACCGTACTTGTCGTTGACGTAATCTCATATTACGCCAGTGATAAAATCCACTAATCAACAAAATGAGAGTTAAAGCAAATACAAAATAAGCAATGGGTGTTTGATAAAAAGGCGCATTGATCGAAAAATTAACCAACTGTGGATTAGCAATCCATTGCTCATTAACATTGAGATAGGCTAATTCAATGGTATATTCACCTGGTTTTAGTTCGTTTAATATCACACTGGTTTGGTTTTGATTTTCAATCCATGCACCCTGATTAATTCTGTAACGATACTGTCGTGTATCCACTCCCCAATAATCAGAGACAAAGTACTTTAATTCAATAGCTTGGGTATCGTAATCTAATGAAAATGGCTCATCCAACGCAAATAGTGATGGAGGGAAATTGATTTGCGCAATTACACCTTGCGTGATCTCCGGCCCTGAAATAATTGCATCTAGCCACTGTAAGCGAGGTTGTGTGGAACGAGCGGGTAAGGGCGACTGATTGATGCCACCTTTAATGCGGCTAACTCCATTAATACCTCCAAAAAACACACCCAATTGTGGATGGGGCAATACGGATTTAGCATTAAAACTTCCTCGTTGCAATCCATCTGTAGCGGTAAAATGCTGCAACTTCCCGCTATCGATAGTCCATTTGTAGATACCATTTGCCGTCGACATCCACATTTCATTATCTTGCACTTGCGCCAATGCCTGCACAGCAGAACTTTTTAATGGTAAGTTGAGTTTAACAAACGCATCTTGTGAAGACTGATACTGATATACGCCATTATTTGTCGCCAACCAAATATTATTAGCACTTTGGATGATTTGATTTACCGCGACATTCGGTTGATTAGCTAAGGTATCTAATGGATAGTTGCGGATCTGATTGTCTTTCTTGGAATAGCGATCAATCCCATTATCAGTGCCAATCCACAAATTATTATCGGTATCATTGAGTAACGCTAGCACTGTTTGGCTTTGCAATGTACCGCGAGGATCATCGGCATGTCCAATGGCGTTAAATGTGCCAAGTTCTGGGTTGTCCAGTTCAACTAAACCCGCACGCCACATACCTGCGTATATATTACCAGAACGCCCCTGGCTAACAGCATAAACATAACTAAATGATACAGTATCATGTAATGCTGCCGGTACAATTTGCTTGCCTTTAAAGCGCTTGAGGATTTGCCCTTGTGCGTTTAGTTGTACTAAGCCTTTATTGCTCGCAACCCAGTAGTTGTTGTCTTGGGCTTGGATGATCTGCAATGCAAAATCATCGCTGAGTTTTTCCCCTTTACCTAATTGCCCTGACGCCGAAAATGCATATTTATATAAGCCATCCACAGCACCTGTCCACAATTCGCCATTCTCGGTTATCGCTAACCCCGAAACATCCTCAGCAGCAAGGGTATTCACCCCTTTTTCTGAATAAAAATAACTCTGAAAAGCAAAATCATCCGGTGTAACCGCCACCAAACCTAATGAAGCACTACCTAGCCATAAGGTCTTATCTGCGCTAAGAAAAAGAGTCCTAACATCGCGATTAGCATGCCCTAGCTCAAATTGTTTTAGCATTTTATAATTAGAGAACTCCCGCGTGCGCATGTTCATTTGCAATAAACCCGCGCTAGACGCCATCCATACGTAGCCATTGGCTTCTATCATATTAGATATGGCGATTTTTTTGATATCGACAGCCGGTTGCAGCCTCGTAAAACAGTCACATGTCGCATTAAATAGGTTCAATGTGGAATTAAATGTGCCTACCCATAATTGACCAAAACTATCGCGGAAAACGCTGAGTGCAGCGTCAGTGCTTAGAGAGTCTGCCTTGTCAGGGTTGTGAGTATAATAACGAAATTGGCGAGTTTGTTTGTCAAAGCGGTTGAGGCCACCGCCCCATGTTGTGATCCACACTGTATTGGGTTCATTAAGTATACTACCCACCCAAGCTTTGTTGGTGCCACTGCCATCGGCATTCGCCGAGAAGGCTGAGATTTTAAAGTTATCTAAGTTAATGGTATTGAGGCGATCATCCGTCGCTACCCATAATTCACCATCGACTTCAGTAATTGCATTGATACGATTGTTTGTTAAGCCATCTTTGGTTTGAATATTAATAAATAATTGCGTGTCAGCGTTAAATAAACTTAAGCCATTATCAGTACCTACCCAAATACGTTGTTGGGAATCAATGACCAATGCGGTGATATTGTTACTCGCTAATGAATTTGGGTCATCGGATGCATATCGATAGACTGTAAAATCTTTTCCATCAAAGCGATTTAATCCATCTTCAGTGCCAAACCACATGTAACCTTGTTCATCTTGAACTATGTTATAGACGTTGGCGTTGGACAATCCATTTTGAGTATTGAAGGTCGTAAAATTGGGATCGGGTAAAGGCGCGGCTAATGTGCCAAGGGGAGAACATATTGCTATGAGTAATAAAACAAAGAAACCATGATGCATGGTACGACTCAATTATTGGTTTGTATTTATAAATAATACGTTATTCAATATTAAAGTGCTAGGACTTAAGTTATTGTTTAACGTGGAAATAGTTAATTCTTAAATCAAAAATGGAGGGTTGAGGCGATATAGACTTGTCTTAAGTGTTTCTTAATATTATAGTGCTAACATAACAAAAATTAATAATTTAAAGTTGTCATATTGTGAAGTTAACGCGCCAAATTCAGCAGTTTTTTCAACCATTCCTCCTTTTTTACGCCCTAGGATTCACTATACTCGGGATTGCCAGAATGATATTCATTATTTGGCAATCTGAACGGATTGGTAGCTTTGGCGATATGCTACAAATCTTATTCAATGGCTTGCGTATTGATTTGAGTTTGCTTAGTTACCTCGCCATTATCCCTGCATTAGTGTGGATTTTGGTGCTGCCACTTACGTTTAGGCATCATTTGCATCGCATCTTATTGGTGTGGCTGTGGCTGAGTTTACTGTGTGTCATCTTCTTTGAAGTGGCGACTCCTACATTTATTTTAGAATACGATTTACGCCCCAATCGATTATTTATCGAATACCTAATGTATCCCAAAGAAGTCGCAACGATGCTGATCAATGGTCATCTATTGAGTATTGTGTTGGCATCACTCGCATTTGCTGTATTGGGCTACGGAGTTTTACGTTTTCTTAAATCACAATTTCACACAGCGGTACCCAAAATGGGCTTTGCCGAGGGTAATTGGTTCACGTGGGCGAGCTGTAGTGTTCTGCTATTAGTGATTGTTGTTGCCGGTGCTCGCGGCACATTGGGGCATCGTCCATTAAACCCTTCGTTAGTGTATTTTTCACAAGATCCGTTAGTCAATACACTCAACCTTAATTCAATGTACAGTGTGATGTTTGCTATCAAACAACTAGGTAAAGAAGCGCAAGCGGCAAAAATGTATGGGGATATGTCATCTGAGAAAATCTTTGATATCGTAAAAACACAGACACAAATGCCTGCCAGTGCGTTTATTGATCCGGCCATTCCGACACTCGCTTTTCGTCAAGCGGCACATCAAGGACGCCCTAAAAATCTAGTGATTATTTTACAAGAAAGTCTAGGGGCACAGTTTGTGAAAACCTTAGGGGGGCGTGAGTTAACCCCTAATATTGATAATTTGTATCAACAAGGATGGGGCTTTCATCAATTATACGCCACAGGTACTCGTTCTGTGCGTGGTATTGAAGCCGTTATTACCGGGTTTACACCGACCCCAGCGCGCTCAGTAGTGAAGTTAGATAAGTCGCAACATGGCTTTTTTAGCATTGCGCAAATATTACAACAACATGATTATCACACGCAGTTTGTTTACGGCGGAGAGAGTCATTTCGATAACATGAAAGGGTTTTTCTTAGGCAATGGCTTTAGCGATATTGTGGATATTGATGATTTTGCTAAAACTGATTTTATTGCCACTTGGGGCGCAAGTGATGGGGATTTATTTGATCAGGCTCATCTTGAGTTATTGGATTTACAAAAAACAAATAAACCGTTTTTCAGTTTAGTGTTTACTTCAAGTAACCATGATCCCTTTGAAATACCAGCCAATACGATAAGCCATATTGATGATGAAGCACCGTTAGATAGTGCGATCCGTTATGCCGATCATGCCTTGGGTCAATTTATGGAACAAGCTAAACAGAGTCCTTATTGGGAAGATACGCTGTTTTTAATTATTGCGGATCATGATACTCGTACATATGGTACTGAATTGGTACCCATTAAATCATTTCATATTCCGAGTGTAATCATAGGTAAAGACATTGCTCCGCGACAAGATCAGCGTTTGGTAAGTCAAATTGATATGTTGCCGACCTTATTATCATTAATGGGGATCAGTGATGCGACGCCAGCGCTAGGAAGGGATTTATTACGTAATGACATTGAAGAGCGTGCCATGATGCAATTTGCGAATAACTTTGCGTATATGACGCGAGAAGAAGTCGTCGTATTACAACCACAAAAGCCATCCAGTGCCTTTGTATACGATTTTAGTGCGAAACGGTTGCAAGCTAAACCAGGCACTGAAAAAATGGCAGAAGTGGCTTTAGCTCATGTCTTGTTTGGTAGTTATGCCTACAATAAACAACTGTATCGTTTACCGACTCAGCCAAGCTCTCAACCTAGCACTCAACCTAGCACTCAGCCAAACGCTCAGCGATAACAGGATAATGATGTCACATTCACCAAATACACCCGTAAACAAACCTAATGGGGCCGGTTTATCGCGTATCTTTAAAGCAACGCGTTGCTCATTTCAGGGATTTCGAGCAACGTGGCAACACGAAGCAGCCTTCAGACAAGAATTAATGTTGGTTGTGATAATGTTTCCATTTTCATTTTGGATTGCGCAAACGACAACACAATGGTTGTTAATGATCATGAGTTTATTGTTTGTGATTTTCGCAGAACTGATTAATTCAGCGTTAGAAGCATTAGCGGATCGTATTACACTCGAACATGATGAATTAATCGGTCGAGCCAAAGATATCGGGTCTGCAGGGGTGTTTATAGCATTAACTCAGGTCACTGTGATTTGGGGAACGGTGTTGTATTTAAAGTTCTTTTAGTATAAAAGGTCTTACTAATCTAGATTATTACTTAAGGTCTTTTATGAACGTCGCTCAAGCTATGCAATCGCGTTACGCTACCAAAGTGTTTGATGCCGATAAAAAAATTGCTCAAGATGATGTAGCACAACTCTTATCGGTACTGCGCAATGCGCCTTCAAGTGTCAATACTCAGCCTTGGCACTTCATCATTGCGAGCACTGAAGCGGGTAAAGCTCGAATCAATTCTGGCGCAACGGGTCCGTATGCCTATAACGCACCGAAAGTTAGTGGCGCCTCGCATGTCATTGTGCTGTGTAGCAAAATCCACATGGATGATGAGTATTTAACTCAGCTACTTGAACAAGAAGAGACAGATGGTCGTTTTGCGAAAGATCCTAGCTTTAAAGCCACCTATCATAAAGTACGCAGCACGTTTGTCGATTTACATCGTTATGAGTTAAAAGACACCCAACATTGGATGGAAAAACAAGTTTACCTTAATCTTGGCGCGTTACTCACGAGTGCTGCAATCATGGGAGTTGATGCATTACCAATGGAAGGCTTTGATTTCCCTGCACTTGATGCTGAATTTGATCTACGAGGACAAAATTTAGCGCCTGTTGCGGTTGTTGCGCTAGGCTATCGTGCAGAGACTGATTTTAATGCGACGTTAGCTAAATCACGTTTTACTGCTGAACAGATTTTCACGCAGATTTAACGATTAAATTACTGTAGAAGCAGATATTTTGATAAAACGATTCTTGCAACATATTGGCACTTTGATTGTACTAATTGGCGCCTATGAACTAGGAGATGTCGCTAGCGTAGTCATTCCTTTACCAGCAACGATCAATGGCTTATTTATATTGCTATTGGTGTTTGCGGTTTATGGTAAGGTACCCGCTTTTTTAAATGCTGTTATCCCACTTTATCTGGGTCATATGTCGATGTTTTTTGTGCCGGCGATAATGGCTGTCTGGTTGTTTCAGCAAGCCGTGTATGATCATTGGCTCGCCTTAGTGTTGGCATTGGTATTAACGACGATTGCCAGCATGGCGCTGGTCATGTGGGTCAGTAATACATTACTGAAACCGTCGCCAAAAACCAACAGTGATCCTACGGATCAATCCCCACAATGAATCTATTCGCATTCGACTTATCTTTTAGTGACATTTCTCACTCTGCAATGTGGATTGTGATGTTGGTATTGTGCTACGGCTTAGCTATTAGATTTGCAAAATGGACCAATCAGCACATTTTGGCCCATCCCATCTTGACCACGACGACGCTACTGCTAATCTTAACCCAGCTTATTGAACCGGATGTTGGACAGGTAATGACTCACCTGCATCCGATTAAATATTTACTCGGTCCATTAACGGTCGGATTAGCACTTCCGGTATACAATCAATTTCCGGTTCTGCGTGAACTAGGAATAAAGGTGATTATTCCGATTGCAGTAGGTGGGCTGTTTGCGCCTTTAAGTGCGTTTAGTGTATTGTATTTATTAGGTGCCGAGCCGGCATGGCAACTCACCATATTGACCAAATCAATCACCACACCTTTTGCTATGGATACCGCAACAATGCTTGGTGGAATTGCCGGGCTCGCTGCTGTATTCAATATTATTACGGGCATGATAGGAGTCATGGCACTTCCTAGTGTGAATAGATTGTTGCAAATCAATGATGACAAAGCTAATGGCATAGTACTGGGTACTATTGCCCATGGTATAGGTACGTCTAAAGCGGTATTGTTGAGTGAGCAATCGGGTGCATTTGCGTCGTTAGCGTTATGCGTTAATGGGGTGGGAACCGCTATTGTGTTGAGCGTGTTACTCGGTTAATTTGTTTTTTAACAAAATCTTTTGGCTCGTATCCTTCGTTAGCTGCAGTTTCTTTTAGGTCTGATTTTACCGCTTGTACAGCATCAAGACTACTATCAATACTTGCATCAATATCTTGTTTACAGCGCTCAATACTGTCACCTACTTTGTCATTTTCACAATCAAATTTTTGCTTAGCGATCACGGATTGATATAAAATTTGACCTGCATCATTCCATGCACAACCCGACATCAGCATTGCACACATGCTCATTAGTAAGCCTCGATTGATAAGTGCTTGTTGAGTTGGTTGACGCATAACAATTCCTTAATGATAAAAATTTTCTCTATTAATTTAGAGATAAACTTGGGTTAATGCAAATTAAAATTGTATTTTAATTGTGTTATATTCATACACTTTGTAGATATTAATTGTAATTAGTTTTTATCGGATTAAAATACAATTTAACGAAATTTATATTCAAATAAGAGTTTTATGCCCATTAATATTGTTTTAGTCGATGACCATGAATTAGTCTTAAATGGATTTATACAATTAATACAATCAGATGATGCGTTTGTCGTTGTTGATTCATTTGGTAGTGCAGAAGATGCCTTAGCAAGTGATGTAATAACGGAAGATTGTATTTTAGTGACCGATATTTCATTACCTAATAAAAATGGTTTGGAATTAGTCAAAGAAATCAAAAAACGTGTTCCATTAATTAAAACCGTCGTCTTGAGCATGTATGAAAACGCACATTACATAGTGACTGCTCAGTCTTTGCGAGTAAATGCGTATATCTCTAAACGCGATGCTGGTGATGTCTTGCTAGATGCGTTACATAAAGTTGCATCCGGCTACACGGTACATAGTCCTGCCGTTCTAGAAAGTGCTACTCAGCAATCTGAAGAATTTGAATTATATCAAGCGTTAACCCAACGTGAAAAAGAAATATTTGTGTTGTTAGCGATGGGGCATGAAGTGAAACATGTCGCGCATCAATTAGATATTGCAGTCAAAACTGCGCATGTGCACCGTCGTAATATTTTAAATAAATTTAATTGTACAACCGGGTTTCAGTTAACCCGCTTTGCCATTAAATATGGGCTGGTTGATCCTGCTCAATTGTAGGTGGAGAATCCTACAATATGGTTTGAAAATTACGGTTAACTTAGCCCCATAAACGTGAAGAATGCGTCGAGATATAACCGTTATCAATCGTGTACCCATCATCAATATCTTGAGCAACTAATACCGGCCCGTCCAAATCAAGTACATCGGCATAGCCAGCTAGCACTCGATTCGGTGCCATTGCCAATGATGAACCGACCATACACCCGAGCATAACCTGCATCTTAGCTGCCTGAGCAAGTTGGATTAAACGTAATGCTTCTGTGAAGCCGCCAGTCTTATCTAACTTGATATTAATGGCTTGGTATTTGCCAACTAATTGGGCAAAAGTGTGGCTTGTATGACATGACTCATCGGCGCAGATTGGGATCTTGCCGCGATAAAAAAGCATGTCATCATCTGTATCGGCAGGCAATGGCTGTTCAATTAAGCGCACTTTTATTCCATCTAAACCAATCACAATCTCATTGAGTAATGCAATTGACCAGGCTTCATTGGCGTCTAAAATAAATTCGCTGTTGGGGCAGATCTCGGCGATTTTTTGCATTTTAAGTACCACGTCAGTAGCATCAAACTTGATTTTTATTAACGGCACATCGCGCATCAGATACGCTTGTTCGAGCATGTCTTCTAATGAACCTAGACTCAATGTCTGAGCCGTTATCGTCGGTTTATTTTCAGGTAATTCTAATAATGTATAAATGGATTCATTAAAATGCTTACAAATCCAATCCCATATAGCACAATCAACCGCATTAGCCGCAGCACCTTTGAGCTGTTTAGCTTCAATAAAATCCGTCAATAGCGTCGTGTCACTTAATAGAACGAGGTCAGTCAGTAAGCGTGATAATTCAGGCTGCCATTGCGTCAAAAAATCATCAATATCAGCACTCACCGAGGTGATACTTTCGCCATAGCGAGCATATGGTACACATTCACTGCGTCCGCTAAAGCCAGCAGCTTCAATACGTAAACGCACGACGTCGGCATGAGTTTTTGCCCCCCTTGAGATCCGAAACTCTCGTGCCAATGGTAAAGAATGCTGAGTGATAATATATTTCATATTATAGTAACTGACTCATTAATCTATCGACACCATGTCGAATAGGATCTTGGCATGGTAAACCCGTTTCTTGAGATATTTGCAAGCATGTTTCACGCGCGGTTTGCTCGTCAACGGCACTGGTATTGAGACTGATACCGATGACTTTACAATTAGGGTTGGTCAGGCGTGCATGTAACAGGTTTAGCTCCACTGCTTGTTGGACTGTTGGTAATCGATAACCAGGCATGCCGCGCATAAATTCACGACGCAACGTGTGACATATTACTAATGCATCAGCTTGAGCACCGTGGATCAAGCCCAGTGTTACTCCTGCAAATGCCGGATGAAATAGCGAACCTTGACCTTCAATGACATCCCAATGGTCAGCTGCATTATCCGGGGTGAGCGCTTCGACAGCACCAGAAATAAAGTCTGAGACAACACAATCAACGGCGACGCCTTCTCCTGCTACTAAAATTCCACATTGACCGGTAGCGCGAAATGTCGCATGCATGCCCTTGGCTTGCATGGCTTCATGCAAGGCAAGGGTGGTGTACATCTTACCAACAGAACAATCCGTACCAACAGTTAACAACCGTTTACCTGTGCGTTTTTGGCCATTAGCAGTCTTAAAACGAGTAGTAGGGTGACGGATATCAATCAAATCAACCTGATACTGCTGTGCCAATGCAACTAGCTCTGGAATGTCGGATAACTTATCATGCAAACCATTGATGATATGCATACCATGTTCAATGGCGAGTTTAATATGGGGTAAATATTTGATATCAATATGTCCACCGGCATTATTAAAGCCTAAGACAAATGATTTAGCCCCTTGTTCGGCAGCATCTTTGATGGATAAAAGAGGTAAGCCTGTCGTGACAGAACACTCAGGAAGTGCTATTTCACCGACACATTGCGATGGTCGCCAAGTTGCGATGCTATTGGCCATTTTTAATCCTAGGCTATCAGATGCATCACCTAAAAAAAGCGCATAAGGAGGAGTTAATTTCATATTAAAAGTTCTCATATTGTGTGCATTTTTGCAGTCTCAAGATAATTATACATATCATTGATAAATTTGTTACAAATCTTAAGCTGTAAAGGCTAATCACTCACTGTCCTAAAACTCGTTTTACTTAAAACGTTTGCGTTACAACGGTAATAACTTTCGCACAACATTGCTGAGCTCGTCGGGTTGAACGGGTTTGACGAGCCAACCTGTCGCGCCTGCTTGTTTTGCCTCATCCCTTTTATCTTGTTGTGATTCGATAGTCAACATCATTTAAAAAACATTGTGGATCAGGCGTATAGGTAATGATATTGATGTGTCGGTCGCTGATTAATAATTCTTTGTATAGTGTTTTACGTGCTACATGATGTAGTTGGGATACCCAGTTTGGTGCGTTTGTTAATTCTGTTAGTGTGCCAATCTTGTCGACATGAATAGTTTTATCATGGTTCGAATTTGGTGTGCTTGCAATGGCGCGTAATTCAACACATAATCTGTTCGATAATTCATCAACCCTGTGGTTAAGAGTTTGCGTGGATTCTAATTCGTCTAGCCACCTACTTACTTGATCCATACTATCCAGTAAAGTGTCGATATGGTCTGAAGTTAAGACCAAGTCAGCATAACGCATGCGTTCAAGGACGCTTTCTGCTTCATGCATGACGTTGGTAAATGGAGTAATATCGAATAATCCAGACGATCCTTTCATGGTATGCACACTGCGAAATACGGTATCGAGCGTCGCGGTATTAGTCGGGTCTTGCTCTAAGGCTAAAAAGCAAGTCGAGCTAATCTCTAGATTATCTCTAGCTTCCGTAATAAAGGTTGCTAACAATCTATCCATGCGTGACTATTCCAGTAATTAAGATCCTTGTCATACTTGTCATCCTTGACTCCTAGTTAGCTTAGCATCGTGAAACACCTGTTGCGCAACAACCCTGTTGCGCATAATCATTGATTTTATATCGGCATCACCGCTTATAATTTAAATATTCCTTGGTTTTTTCATTAATAAGCGATACCAATCCAATCAATGACCTAATGTCATGAGATTACGCCAATTGACTACTCATTGGTCAGGACTGTCGTATCAGATTCGACGTTTGTGTGTGTTGTTAATTTACTTTTTACCCAGTTAAAGGGACGAGTTAAGTCGAGTAAAATAATATATAAACACGGCACTAAGACTAATGTCACTATTGTAGCGTATAGGACTGCAAATCCTAGCGCGACTGCCATCGGGATCACAAATGAAGCTTGTAGACTTGTTTCAAACATAATCGGGAGCACGCCAGCAAAGGTCGTAATGGAGGTTAATGTAATCGCTCTGAAACGCACACAACCTGCTTCTAAAACAGCCGTTTTCACATCGTAACCTTGTTTACGGCGTTGGTTGATATAATCTGTCATCACTAATGAATCATTGATCACTACGCCTGCCGCTGCGATTAAACCAAACGTCGACATCATCGACAAATCAATGCCGAGTAAAAAGTGTCCCCAAATCGCCCCTGTTAAACTAAAAGGGATGACCGACATGATGATCAAGGGTTGACCGTAACTTTTAAGCGGAACAGCTAATAAGATAAATACCATGATCATCCCAGCCCAAAAGAACATGAATTGTTCATCTTGTTGAGCTTGTTGCTCTTCAATGGTGCCACCTAACTGAGTTTTAACCGCAGGGAAAGCTTCTTTCATTTTAGGCAATAGATTATCTTTGATTTGGTCAATTACCGCACTCGGTTCGACGGCCTCTTCATCAATGGCACCCCAAACATAAACGGTGCGATAACCTTCTTCTCTACGAATATACGAAATACCCGGTTCTTCAGTCAGATCAACCACATCACCGAGCATCACTTCTTGACCGGTTGGCGTTTTAATCATGGTATATTTTAACTCAGCAAAACGTTCACGGGTGAGTTGTGGGTAACGCACCATGACTTTGACTTCTTCACCATTACGAATGACGCGCTGGGCTTCACCACCATAAAAACTCAATCCAACCTGACGGGCAATATTCGATATATCAAGTCCTAAGTCATCGGCAACAGGCAACAATGACATGCGGATCTCTTTACTCGCAGGATCGATGGTTGAGCTAATATCAAACAACCCATTTTCTTGTTGCAGTAAAGAAATCAGATAACGGCCTGCGGCATTAAGTGTTTTGATATCACTGCCATAAATAAGATAACCAAATTCACCGTCATCATTGCCGCCGTTAACATCATCTTGGATTGAAAATGACTTCATGCCTGCAATTTCGGGTATGCGTTCACGCCAGCGTCGCGCTAACTCGAACGTATCATAAAGACGTAATTCTTCATCGACGAGTGGTACCACTATCCGAGCTTCTGTACGCCCTCGGTTAAAGGCTAAGATATCACGGATCATACCAGACCCTTCGGCATCAATGGTTTCTTGCTCAACATCCAAAATTATTTTCTCAATCGTCTTAAGGGCATCGATAGTGGTTTGATCCGATACTGTTTCACTCATCTCTATACTTATAGATGGAAAATCGTGCGGGACTTTGGGGTTTGGCACCATACGGACATAATTGGCTTGGATTAAACCAAAACTGATTAATAGCATGGCAATAAAGAATGCAAACACCGCCCAGCGATACTCGACACACTGTTCGACAAAACGACGGTATTTACCATTTACAAAACCAAAGAAGGCTTTATTAAAGCGATCTCTAAAGCCATTTTCTTTGATTGGTGTAAAGTTAATTTGCGCGATATGGGCAGGTAAAATGAGTTTGGATTCGATGAGTGAAAACACCAAACATAAGATCACGACCATAGAGATATTATAGAAGAACGCTCCTTCAAAACCGCTAGATTGGGTAAAGGGAGCAAATACCGCGATAGTGGTTAACACGCCAAATGTCGCGGGGGTCGCGACGCGTTTCGCACCACGTACGACGTTATTGACGCCGCCACCATATTGTTCTACTTCGCTATACGCAGATTCACCAATCACAATGGCATCATCCACCACAATCCCGAGCACCATAATAAAGGCAAACAAAGACAGAATATTAATTGTGACGCCAAAAATAGGCATCATCATCATGGCGCCTAAAAAGCACACAGGTAAACCGACCATAACCCAAAAAGCGAGTTTAAAACGTAAAAATAACGTCAGCATCAATGCCACTAAGATAGAACCTTGGATTAAATTACCAAGCATCATATCTAAACGAGCGTTAAGGTAGTAGGTCATATCCACTAGAACTTTGAGCTCTAACCCTTGGGGTAAGGTTTTATTTTTTTCCTCAATATAGGCTTTGACAGACTCTGCGACAGGAATGGTATCTTGTGACTTCGTCGCTTTGACATCAATAAATATCGCATTTTGACCTGAGTATTTAAAGTAACGTTCACCTTCTGTAAAGCCATCTTTAATTAGTGCCACATCTTGTAATAAGACGCGACCACCGTTTGCGCCAATTTTAACTGGTATGTTGCGAAATTCTTCACCGTTGTAGTATTGGTTTTCTACACGAACGGCAATGATCCCTGCATCAGTACGTAATTGACCAGCTGAAAAATTAGCCGAGTAACGCCGTATTGCAGCAGTAATATCACTGATGGTTAGATCGTATTGTTTGAGTGCTTCTGGCTGTACTTCTATCGCAATCTCGTCATCAGGGGCGGATGCATTCGCTAGCGACACATTGTTTAGTTGTAGAAGTTCATTTTCAATTTGATTCGCAATGGGCTTGAGCTGTTCTAATGGCACATCACCCACGAGTGACATCTCAATCACATCTTGCTGAAATTCTGCCTGAGTGACCTGGATCGGTTCCATATCAGCAGGGAAGGTACCGATACTATCTACGCGTTGTTTTACTTTATCGAGTACTGACGCTAAATCTTCACCTTCACGAATACGCAGGCTGATGCGACCACCATTACGGAAGGCACGAGAGACGCTTTCTTTGATTTCAGTAATATCTTTCAAGGATTCTTCAATCTTAATTAAGATACTTTCTTCAATTTCTCGAGGGGCTGCACCTGGGTAGGAAGCTTGGACATTAATAAAGTTGATTTCCACATTGGGAAACATTTGTCGTTGAATCGAATTGTAGCTGATTAACCCCATAATGATGATAAAGCCCATCATCAAGTTAGCTGCTACTGCATTGTTGGCAAAATACGCGATTAAGCCGGTTTCTTCTTTATTAACATCAACGACGTCTTCGGTGATATGTTCACTCATGAGAATCGTTCCTTATTCTTGTGAATCAGACTGAACATCCGATCCATCAGATTCACTCGAATCACCCAGTAGCGAGCTATCAGCAACTAAAGGGCTCTGTTCGCCAATGATTTTAACTTCCATGCCGTTTTGTGGATATTCTGGTAAAGTGATGACCAGACGATCTTGTTCCGCTAACCCTTCATTGATATAGAAGAAAGCGCCTTCTTCACGTACCACATTCACTGGCTTAGAGACCATTTTATTGTTGTCATCTAACAGCCAGATCGACCGTTTATTAACAAGAGACTGGGCTACTTTAAACACATTTGTAATCGTTTTACCATTAAAGTTCACCTCAACATAGGTTCCAAATTTAATGCGAGGTGCATTTGTTTTTAAGCTGTAAGGGTCATCAATTTGAACCACTAAATGGGTCATTCTGGTCGCTTGATCTACTCGACCTAAATCGCGAACAATTATGCCTTGGCGTAAGGTTTTTTCTGCACCGCGTGACACGATTGTTGCAGGAGTATTGGCAATCCTACTGGGCAAAAATGTCGCATCAAAACCGGCAATAGGAAAAATAACTTCAGCACGTTCAATGTTGTTTAATCGTGCTACTTGCACGCCTTTATTAACATATTGGCCTACACCGACATCGCGCGACACAATTAATGCATCATACGGTGCTGTGATAATGGTGTTGTTGAGATCTTTGTTTGCAATTTTAAGACGCGACTGAGCGGATTTTAATGCAGCTTGTGCGCTCAGTAGTTGAGGTTTACGCAAATACAGATCGGTGACTTTAGAGGCGGGTAAATTTTTGGCTTCGCGTTTTGCGACATCCGCACGTGCTTGTTCTTCTATTAAGGTTGCCTGTGCGCGTGATACTTCTGATTCAGCTTGTAACACGGCCGCCTCATAGAGATCCGCTTCAATGGTAAACAGCACATCACCACGTTTGACTAATCCACCTTCAACAAAATTTGGATGCCATGAAATGACTTCACCAGAAACTTGTGCAGACATAGCGGTGCTCTCAAACGGACGTACTTCACCGTTAGATTTGATCACAACATCATAATTGATTGATTCGGCGTTTTGCACACTTACTGATGGACGGGTATCGACTTTTACTTTTTCTTTTTTCTCTTCCGCCGTTGCTTTTATTCCGATCATACCGCCAATACCTACGGCGATAATAATAACGGCTAATCCGGTTTTTTTGAGTGTGCTGTTCATGTGTGCTGCCTTAATGTCCATTTTATATGTAAATAATAACTGACCTAAATGTACAGATCTGTTGTCAAATGTAACGAGTTGTAATTATGGAGTAGTGCGCGTTACTTGCTTCGCTTCAAGAGCGTATTAACATATTAATTAGCAATACTTGTTCCACAATTAAAGTCTATAAATTTCAGTGGTTTGGGTGGAGTATATCAAGAGGGTATGTATGTTTGACGCAATTAGTGTGAGATAACCTAAATTGTGGTGTAATTGACTTGATCTTTAGAGGGTGAAGTACACTAACTAATTTTAATAATGCAGCTGTATCATTGGCTGAATACGAACGGTAATGTAACTATCATGCAAAAAAAAAGTAACCAACCACTACAGTTGATTACTTTTTCAAATATTTGTCGATGTTGCTTTTTTAGTATGGTGCGCTGCCTGGTGTACGTGGGAAAGGAATAACGTCACGGACATTTTGCACACCTGTAACATAAGCGACGAGGCGCTCAAAACCTAAACCAAATCCGGCATGTGGCACAGTACCGTAACGACGTAAATCACGATACCAGCTATAATCTGCTTGGTCTAAGCCCATTTCTGCTAAACGTGCATCAAATACATCAAGACGCTCTTCTCGCTGAGAGCCTCCGATGATTTCACCAATACCCGGTGCTAAGATATCCATTGCGGCAACGGTTTTACCGTCATCATTGATACGCATATAGAATGCTTTGATATCTTTCGGGTAGTTTTGCATGATGATCGGCGCACCGACATGCTCTTCTGCTAAATAACGTTCGTGCTCAGAAGATAAATCAACCCCCCACGATACTGGGAATTCAAATTTCTTGCCGCAATTTTGTAGTATCTCAATCGCGTCGGTGTAATCCATGCGGACAAATTCAGAGTTAACGACTTGTTCTAAGCGCGTAATCGCGTCTTTATTGACTCGCTGTGCAAAAAACGCCATATCATCAGCATTTTCTGCAAGCACCGCTTTGAATACATATTTAAGTAAGTCTTCAGCTAGTTGTGCAACAGTCGCTAAGTCTGCAAAGGCGACTTCTGGCTCAATCATCCAAAACTCAGCTAAGTGACGTGTGGTGTTTGAGTTTTCTGCTCGGAACGTAGGCCCAAAGGTATACACCTTGGACATGGCCGTTGCGTAGGTTTCAACATTTAACTGACCGGATACGGTTAAGAAGGTTTCTTTACCAAAAAAATCTTCAGAATAATCAACTTGACCGTCATCATTCATTGGTAAGTTCATCATATCTAAGGTTGATACGCGAAACATTTCGCCAGCACCTTCGGTATCGGAACCAGTAATAATTGGTGTAGAAATCCAAAAATAACCTTGCTCATGGAAAAAACGATGTACCGCTTGGGATAGTGTATTACGAACTCGGGTAACTGCACCCATGATATTAGTTCGTGGACGTAAGTGTGCATGTTCACGTAAATACTCAATGCTATGACGCTTAGCTGCCATTGGATACGTATCTGGGTTTTCGACCATACCAACGATCTCAACACTGGTCGCTTCAATTTCGACTGCTTGACCTTGGCCTTGTGACGCTTTAACCACACCGGTTACAGACAATGAACAACCAGTAGTCAATGTCGTGATCTGCGCGTAATTTTCTAATGTGTTTAACGCAATCACCTGCACGGGATCAAAACAGCTACCATCGTGTAGCGCAATAAAAGATAAACCGGCTTTTGAATCACGACGGGTACGAACCCATCCTTTGATAGTCACGGTTTGCGCGATCTCGTAAGACCCTTTTAGCACGTCGACAACTGAGGCATACGCCATAGTGAACTCCATTAAATTATTGATAAGCAGATAAAAAAGCGAATTATACCCAAATTTGTGACTTTCTCCACATTAAATGCAGGCTAATCACTCATCAAGGGCAGAATAAATTGCTTCGCAAAGTTGTTTGATATGTGCCTCGCTGCAAATGAACGGAGGCATGATGTAAACCAATTTACCAAAAGGACGGATCCATACGCCGCTTTCGACAAACTTAGCTTGAATTGCCGCGACGTCCACAGAAACTTTGGTTTCGACCACACCAATAGCGCCTAAAATACGAATATCAGCGACTGCGGCAAGGTCTGCGCAAGGTGTGAGATATTGATGGATCCATGTTTCAATCGTCTCGACCTGTTGTTGCCATTCACCAGTAGCAATAATATCTAAACTAGCTGACGCGACTGCGCAAGCCAGGGGATTAGCCATATAAGTAGGGCCATGCATAAATACGCCAGGGGCACTTTGACAAATCCCCATTGCCACGTCTTCGGTACAAATCGTCGCAGCCATGGTCATATAACCACCAGTTAAAGCTTTTCCTAAACAAATGATGTCAGGTGAAATGCTCGCATGTTCGCAGGCAAATAATTTACCTGTACGACCAAAACCCGTAGCGATTTCATCGACGATCAATAAGATATTATATTCATCGCACAACTGGCGGGCACGTTTGAGGTACATCGGATGATACATGCGCATACCCCCAGCACCTTGCACTATGGGTTCTAAAATCAATGCAGCTAGTTCGTTATGATGCGCAGCAATAAGATCCGCTAACGGGGTAATATCATCCTCGTTCCACGTTTGCTCAAAACGGGTTTGCGGAGCAGGAGCAAAAATTTGTTCTGCTAGGACATTTTTGAATAACGAATGCATGCCGTTAATTGGATCACACACCGACATGGCTGCAAACGTATCTCCGTGATAACCATTGCGCGGCGTAATAATTTTGTGCTTATTGGGCTGACCTTGGCAAGCAAAATACTGTAATGCCATTTTGATCGCAACTTCCACCGACACTGATCCCGAGTCAGCTAAAAATACACGATTCAAACCATCCGGTACCATGGACAATAATTGTTTGGTTAAGCGGATTGCAGGTTCGTGGGTGATCCCGCCAAACATGACATGTGAAAACGCGTCAATTTGTGTTTTAGCTGCCTGATTAAGGTGTGGGTGATTATAACCGTGAATAGCCGCCCACCAAGACGACATCCCATCAATTAAAACTTGAGAGTCAGCCAAGGTCAGTTCAACACCGTTTGCCCCTATTACTTCATAACAAGGTAACGGTTGCGTCGCTGACGTATAAGGATGCCATAAATGGCGCTTGTCATATTCAATATTGTTCAATTTATAATCGCTTGTAAACTTGCTAAATGGCTTTTGGTTGACAAAGCCGGAATACTGCATAGACTAACGCTCTATACCCGTTAAGTAAAGAGCAAGGCACGCATGCAAACCGACACTATGACCGCAACCTCAGCGCAAACTCACGTTTCATCTCTAGCTGATCAAATCTCATCCAATCCAATTAGTTTGCCTAAACCGCTGACCGCGCAGATGCAGCAAGATGTTCGTCATAATTGGACATTGGATCAAGTCAACGCATTGTATGACATGCCATTTAATGACTTAATGTTCAAAGCTCAAACGGTTCACCGTACGCACTTTGACCCGAATTATGTACAAGTAAGTACATTACTATCGATTAAAACGGGTGCCTGCCCAGAAGATTGCGCGTATTGTCCACAATCAGCTCGCTATGATACGGGACTGGAAAAAGAACGGTTATTGGAGATTTCCAAAGTCATTGAACGCGCCAAAGAAGCACGCGCTACAGGATCAACACGTTTTTGTATGGGAGCAGCGTGGCGTAATCCACGTGAGCGTGATATGCCTTATGTGATTGATATGGTCAAAGAAGTTAAATCTTTGGGCTTAGAAACGTGTATGACGTTGGGTATGTTAACCCGTGATCAGGCTATCGCCCTAAAGCAAGCGGGTCTGGATTATTACAATCACAATTTGGATACCTCACCGGAATATTATGGTGACATTATTACCACTCGTACCTATCAAGACCGTTTGGATACGTTACAAAACGTCCGTGATTCAGGCATGCATGTCTGCTCAGGCGGGATTGTTGGTATGGGCGAAACGGGCGATGACCGTTCAGGCTTACTGATTGCGTTAGCCAATTTAGAACGCCACCCAGAAAGTGTCCCCATTAACATGTTGGTTAAAGTTAAAGGCACACCATTAGATAAAGTGGACGATTTAGATTATTTTGAATTTATTCGCACTATCGCGATTGCACGGATCATGATGCCGCAATCATTTGTACGTTTATCAGCAGGGCGCGAAGCGATGAACGAGCAAATGCAAGCCATGTGCTTTATGGCTGGCGCAAACTCTATATTTTACGGTTGTAAGTTACTGACCACTTCTAACCCTGAAACACATGAAGATGTTATGTTGTTCAAAAAGCTTGGCATTAATTCTCATCAAACTAAAGCGTATTCGGATGAAGCACACGAAGCAGCGTTGCATGATGAAATACAAATGCAGCAAGAGCAGCAAGCTGTTCCTAGCGATTTGTTTTACGATGCATCTGCAACATAGCCAAAACGAGTAGATGATGGCATTTTCCCATTTACAAACAGAGCTCACGAGATTGGCACATGATTGTTTACTGCGCAAACGCGTAGTGGTAGAAGATGATTATGATGGTGTCATTAAAGTAGATGGGAAGCACTACCTGAATTTTTCCAGTAATGACTATCTCGGTCATCGCCAGAATCAGGATATTTTGCAATCTTATGTTGAAGGATTGTCTCGATATGGTGCCGGTTCTGGTGCTTCACCGTTAGTGACAGGGCATACGCAATGTCACCAAGCGTTAGAAGATCACCTTGCAAATGCGTTAAATCGCGAGGCGGTGTTGTTGTTTTCTTCTGGTTTTGCGGCTAATCAAGCTGTGTGCCAAGCCTTGTTATCTGAAGGTGATACGGTGATCACCGATAAGCTGATGCATGCCTCTTTTATTGATGCTGCGATCCACAGTCCTGCACAATTTTTACGCTTTAAGCATAATGATATACAGCACGCCGAAACGCAATTTAGCAAAGCCTCAGAAAATGCTTCTGGCAACACCTTATGTGTGTCTGAAGGGGTATTTAGTATGGATGGCGATAGCGCTGATGTGAGTGCATTACAGCAATTATGTGAGCAACACGATGCGTGGTTGATGCTTGATGATGCGCATGCATTTGGTGTTATCGGTGAAACCGGCTTAGGTAGTGTTGAGGCGTTTAATTTATCGCAAGATCAATGCCCCATTGTGATGGGCACTTTTGGTAAAGCGATTGGAACAGGCGGGGCGTTTATCGCTGGCTCTCAAGTGCTGATTGATTATTTAGTTAATAAAGCGAAACATTATATTTATTCAACGGCGTTTAGTGCAGCTCAAGCCAAAGCGACGTTGACCAGCATTCAGCTAATGCAACAAGGGCCAGCCAGACGTCAGCTTCACGATAATATTGGCTATTTTAAATCACTTGCCGCAGTTCAAGGCTTACCTATTATTGCCTCTGATAGCGCCATTCAACCCTATTTGATTAATGATCCAGCCAAAGCACTCAAGGCTAGCGATATGCTCAAAAGCTTAGGGTTATGGGTTAATGCTATTCGTACACCGACAGTGCCCAAAGGGCAAGACCGTTTGAGGGTGACCATTAGTGCCTTGCATCAACAACAAGATATAGAATCATTGGTTGATGGCTTAGTGATGATGCGAGCCAAACTTGGATAAATTACACATTGCTGAATGTTTTGGTGCCGCAGCCGCTCATTACGATGAGCATGCGCATGTACAACAACGGATTTTAGATTGGTCATTACGCAATATGAATGTTGCGAATGTGAGTGGCGATTTAGTCGCTAAGTTAGTTGATCTGGGCTCAGGCACCGGCACTGCGCTACAGATGTTAGCGCCTCTTGCCGAAACCGTGGTTGCTGTCGATATCGCCCAGCCTATGTTGGATTATGCGCAAAGCCGTAACAATGCTATTACTAATATTCAATACCAATGTGCTGATTTTGATGACTTAACGAAGATCTTCGCTCCTAACAGTGTGGATCGCATTTTTTCATCAATGGCGTTGCAATGGTCGAGTTCTCCAGAACAATTATTAATGGATATTAGCCATATTTTAACCGTCGATGGACGTGCTGATCTGACTATTTTGATTGCACCGTCGTTTGCCCGTTTACGTCAAGCATGGGCTAGTATTGGACGAGGGCATGCCGTGCATTCTTTTACCTCATTAGCACAGTGGCAAGCTGCTGCAGCAAACGCAGGGTTCACTTTTCATAGTAACAGCGACGTGTTTATCGATACGTATCCGGACTTTTTGAGTATGCTGCATTCGATCAAAGATGTGGGTGCATCAACCGCGGTCGATGATCCAGATACACCTAATACTGCAACATTGTTAACTAAGCGCCAACTACGTGATGCACGAAGCGCTTTTACTGCTCTCAACCAAGGGCAATTCAGCTTAGATTATCATGTTGTGCAGCTTCAACTATCTCGTTAAATTTCAATTATAGGTTTGTCCTTTCATAGGTTCGTATTATGCGCAAATATTTTATCACTGGTACCGATACTGATGTCGGTAAAACCGTCGCTTCTACCGCATTGGTTAACGCATTTGTGGCACAAGGTTCTCGTGTAGTAGGACACAAACCTATTTCTGCAGGATGTGAACAAACTGACTTAGGCTTACGCAATGAAGACGCAAATCTGTTAATGGCGCAAAGTAATGTTCCATTAGCGTATGAGCTAATTAACCCTTTTGCATTTCGCGAGCCGATAGCCCCGCACATTGCAGCTCAACGAAGTGCTCAAACTATCACCGAACAAGAATTATTGGCTAATTATCGAGAATTGATGGCGTTGGACATTGATGTATTAATCAGTGAAGGAGCAGGGGGCTGGTTATTGCCAATTAACTCAGAACAGGTGCTCCCTGATGTTGTGCAGCAATGTGCTATGCCGATTATTATGGTTGTCGGAATGCGTTTAGGTTGTTTAAATCACGCCTTACTCACGCAACAGGCGATACTGGCTAGCGGTTGTCACATCGCAGGATGGATTGCTAATGCCCCAGAGACTCAGCCGTTTTTTCATGAAAACTTAGCGACATTACAAGCCCGCATTGATGCCCCATTGTTAGGGGTGATACCCAAAGTCGCCTCGGCAACCGAAGCGGCTAGATACCTTGATATCAGCCTGTTAGGCTAAGAGATGACTTAAATCAGTGCCCGCTGGGATAATCGATTTACCGTTTTCATAGGTAAACAAAATCCCATCAGGACCAGGCACTAAGGTCAATGCTGGATTGCCATCCGATTCACTTAGTAACAAGGCACTCCCTTCACGAATACCAATGACATGCGTGGACTGATTGAGGGTGACAAATTCGCTTAAACGTTGGTCACGCGTTTCCCCATGGAAGCCCTCAGGGTGGGCGTCAGTATAATGAGGATTTAATTGGCAAGGGACAAAGTTCAATGCGCTAAATGATTCCGGCTCAATAATCGGCATATCATTGGTCGTTCTTATCGTCGCACCACAAATATTAGAGCCTGCACTCCAGCCAATATAAGGGACGTGATGCTTGATGACCGCTTGTCGAACAGCATCGATAAGCTTAAGTTGTTGCAGTTGATGGAGGAGATGAAAAGTATTGCCACCTCCTACCAGTATGGCTGGCGCTTCAAGAATAGCGTTTACTGGATCAGCAAACGTATGTAAGCCTGTAATCGCTAGTTCAGGTAAGGCTGCTTGGACTTGTTTTGTATAGTCGTCGTAACTGACTGATATACCAGCATAAGGTACAAACACTGCCGAGGTTATCGCGCCAAGATGCGCAAGAATAGATGGTTTAGCATCTTGTAAGTATTCACAGTTGTTCACTCTGGATGAACTGAGCATTAATATTTGCATAAAAAACAGTACACGTTGGTCTAAATTCTCGCTAGTATACACAAACTAATCAAGTACCATCAAAGTTCAAGGAAGATTTTATGTTGCGAGTTGTATTTGTATGCCTCGGAAATATTTGCCGCTCTCCGACTGCCGAAGCTGTATTTAGGCATAAAGCTCAAGAGGCGATGTTAGAATTAGTCACAGATTCAGCAGGAACGGCAGGGTATCATATTGGCGCTCGACCGGATAAACGTTCGATGGCGGTTGCGCAAAGACGAGGTTACCACTTTGATGGGATCAGTTGTCGTAAAGTTGCAGATGATGATTTTATTCTCGCAGATTTAATCATTGCGATGGATAACGCCAACCACAGTAGTTTATTAAAGCGCTGTCCTGAAGAACATCAAAATAAAGTAAAATTGTTTATGGATTTTGCGGATTCTGATTTTAGCGAAGTTCCCGATCCATATTATGGCGGCATCAAAGGCTTTGAATTAGTCTTAAATTTAATCGAACAAGCCAGTGATGGGCTTGTTGAACATTGTCTTGTCCTTAGTAATAGTGAAGTTAGCTAAGGGCTGTTTAGCGTTATTGGAAAATTGTTGCCTGTTCCTTCTATTCAATCCACTCCATTGTTTATTGCTATTGCCGTTATTGTCGGATTGCTAGGGATCAATGTCAGCTTGCATTCTCAATTGCTTACCGATGCAGTTGAACAACATATTTTTATTAATCTATCATTGCCTATGCTGATGACCGCGTTACTAGTGGGCAGTGCGCTCGCCATGAGTTCTGCGGCATTACAGGTGGTATTAAACAATCCTTTGGCCGACCCTGGGATCATCGGCATCAGCAGTGGTGCAAGTCTATGTGCGGGTATTGTCATTATTGGTGGCGTCTTACCTTCAAGTTCATTGATATGGGGCTTACCTTTAGCCTGTTTTACTGGGGCTTTGCTCAGTAGTGGCTTGATTTACCTACTAGCAAAACGTCTCGCATTAACCCATTCAGCGGTTATTTTAGCCGGCATTGCAATTTCTACTGTGTGCGCTGCTGCGTTAGCTTGGTTATATATTTTTGGTGATGCTCAAGCGACACGTAATTTAACGTTTTGGTTGATGGGGAGTTTTCAACACGCAAGTTATCCTATTTTAGCTGTCGCTGGCGGCATAATCCTATTAGGTATTGGCGCATTAAGTTATCACCGTAGTGCACTCAATAGCTTATATTTAGGGGATATTAACGCCCAACTACTTGGTATTGATCCACAGCGATTAACCCGAGTCGTCTTGGTTATTTGTGCCTTACTTGTGGGTGTGAGTGTGTCGATTGCTGGCTCTATTGCGTTTGTGGGTTTGTTAGTGCCGCATATTCTTCGTCGTATTTTTGGCAGCGATAATCGGTTAATCATTCCGTTAAGTGGTTTAGTCGGGGCAGCCCTTATGCTCGTGATTGTAACAGTAAATCAATTACTCAATGGTGTTGATTTACCCATATCATTATTAACGGCGAGTATTGGTGGGCCAATATTTGTGTGGGTCTTATTTCAAGGTCAGCAGCGATGAATATACACTTAAAAGACATATATATTGCTGAGCGTTTACATGTGTCTGAATTATTTATTCCTGCGGGCACACTAACGCATGTTATCGGCCAAAATGGAGCTGGGAAATCGACCTTATTGCATGTTATTGCAGGGCTATTATCCTCAGAGTCTCTCAATGCAGAGGTGACGATAACTGAGATTCAACCCGGTCATATTGCAGCACATCGATGTTGTTTAACGCAGCATAACGATAGTGTGTTTGGCTTAACTGTGGCGGAGCTATTTCGTTTTTATACCCCCTTTGCTGTAGCGCCAGCACAAATAGACGAGGTGTTGGCGGTTAATCAATATCAATCCCGTTTGATCCATGAGCTTTCCGGTGGACAGCAGCAACGAGTACATATCGCACGGTGTATGATGCAAGTGTGGGAAGCGATACAACAAGGCCGTGGTGTATTGTTATTTGATGAACCGTTTGATGCGTTAGATTTAGCATATCAAATTAAATGGCTTGCCTGCTTACACGACTTACAACAACAAGGTAATATCATCGTCATTGCGCATCATCAGTTAGCTTGGCTCAATGAATGTCCCAATGATGACGTTCTGATTATGCAAGATGGCCAAGTGCAAGCGAATGGCGAGATTGCAACCATCTGGCAACCTGAATGCTTAACCCAATATTTTCACATCCCTGAGCAACACATTCCCTTATATTTACATACACCATTTATGGGCTAATTATGCTAATATTTGCAACAGATTATTTGACACATTTATTTTAAATATTTTTAGGAAATGACCCCCATGAGTAACTGGAGTATTGACAGCTGGCGCAACAAGCCGATTTTGCAGCAACCGACCTATGATAATGCCGCAGAAGTGGCAGATGTAGAGAGTAAACTAGCGAGCTATCCGCCGTTAGTGTTTGCTGCTGAGACTCGTGATTTGTTATCACAACTTGCTGGTGTTTCAAAAGGTGAAGGCTTTTTGTTACAAGGTGGGGATTGTGCGGAGTCGTTTTCTGAGTTTAATGCACCTAAGATCCGTGACACATTCAAAGTAATGTTACAAATGGCGATTGTATTGACCTTTGGTGGTCGCTGTCCCGTGACTAAGGTTGCACGTATGGCGGGGCAATATGCTAAGCCGCGTTCTTCAGATATGGAAACCATTAATGGTGTGTCATTACCTAGCTATCGCGGTGATATTATTAACTCATTTGAGTTTACAGAAAGTGCTCGTCGACCTGATCCGCAACGCTTGTTGCAGGCTTATCATCACTCTGCTGCGACATTGAACTTACTGCGTGCCTTTTCACAAGGTGGGTTAGCGGATCTGCATCAAGTTAATCGCTGGAATATGGCATTTGTGGAAAACAATCCATTAAAAGATCGCTATCAAGATATGGCAACGCGGATTGAAGATACGCTTGCGTTTATGGATGTGATTGGCATCAATAGCAAAACCAATAATACGTTACATGAAACCTCATTGTTTACTTCACATGAAGCGTTATTACTTAACTATGAACAAGCCTTAACGCGGATAGATACCTTAACGGGTCTGCCGTACAACTGTTCAGCGCACATGCTATGGATTGGTGAGCGCACGCGTCAACTTGATCATGCACATGTTGAATTTTTCCGTGGGATCAATAACCCAATTGGCGTTAAGATTGGTCCATCAATGCAACCTGATGATTTGATAACGTTAATTGATGCATTGAACCCGAATAATATTCCAGGTCGTTTGACCTTAATCACGCGCATGGGTGCAGATAAATTAGCGGATAATTTACCGCGCTTATTAGCACGAGTAAAAGCCGAAGGTCGCCATGTCGTGTGGAGTTCTGACCCAATGCATGGCAATACGTTCTCTGCATCAAGCGGTTATAAAACTCGTGATTTTGATGCAATCTTACGTGAGATCCAACAGTTCTTTACTGCTCACAAGCAAGAAGGAACGCATGCCGGTGGTATTCACTTAGAAATGACTGGACAGCATGTAACCGAATGTACGGGTGGTGCTTATAAAATCAGTGATGACGACTTAGCTCAAGCTTACCAAACCCAATGTGATCCTCGTTTAAACGCGGACCAAGTATTGGAAATGGCATTCTTAGTGTCAGATTACCTAAAGGCGAAATAACGTTAGTTCCCCGCTCAGCACTGATCGTTTAAATCAGTGCTGAGCGGGGGGCGCTCAATCATAAATGGGGATTTGATGGGGATTTAATGGGCTTTTTGTTGCGCTTGCCATAAGCCAGCATAAACACCATCTAATTCAAGTAAGGCTGTGTGTGTGCCTTGTTCTTGGATCTTCCCATCTTGCAATACCACAATCATATCAGCATCTTGGATCGTCGATAATCGATGTGCAATCACAATGGCAGTATGTTGCTGAGCCAATGCATTCAATGCACTTAATATCCCTTGTTCTGAATGACTGTCGAGTGATGACGTCGCTTCATCAAAAATGACAATCGGTGGATTTTTCAAGATAGTTCTGGCAATGGCGACGCGTTGTTTTTCTCCTCCAGATAACTTTAATCCACGTTCACCTACCTGACTATCCAATCCATCTGGTAAGCGCACTACAAAATCACTTAACTGCGCCATCTCAATGGCTTGTTGTAATGCCGCTTCATCTGCATCCGTATCACCATATTGGATGTTAGCGCGCAAGGTATCATTAAACAGCACTGTGTCTTGAGGTACCATACCGATTTGACTGCGCAAAGATAACTGTTGGTACTGGGCAATGTCTTGGCCATCGATTTTAATACAACCATTGGCGGGATCGTAAAATCGAAAGAGGAGCTTGGCTAAGGTGGATTTACCACTGCCACTAGGCCCAACAATTGCTACTTTAGCCCCTGCTGGAACCGTAAAGTTAATATCACTGAGAATAGGACGTTTAGCATCATAATGAAAACTCAACTGTGAAAATTCGATTTGTCCTTTGCTGACCTTAATTGGTGCTGCGTTGGGTTGATCTTCGACACCGACTTTCGTTTTTAGCAACGCGAATAAGTTTTCAATATTAGCGAGGGCACCACGGATCTCACGATAGACAAATCCTAAAAAATTCAACGGCATAAAGATCTGCATCGTAAACGCATTGATCAACACAAAATCACCAATCGTCATCGTACCGGCTTGTACCTCCCACGCAGCGAGCATCAACATGGATGTCATGGCACTGGCTATGATCAGCGCTTGTCCGCCATTTAAAGCAAACAAGGATAAGCGGTTTTGGCGTCGAGCGCTCTCCCAACGTGCCAGATTGGTATCGTATAAGTTAGCTTCATAAGCTTCATTATTAAAGTATTTGACGGTTTCATAGTTCAGTAAACTATCGACTGCTCGGGTATTCGTTTGGTTATCTGCTTGGTTAACTTCACGGACGTAGCGAGTGCGCCAATCAGTTGCTTTCATCGAAAAGAACACATACAAGATCACCGAACACAAGATGATCAAGGCAA
>DBBN01000017.1 GCA_002292215.1 Glaciecola sp. UBA983
GGGACTCGAACCCGCGACCCCCGGCGTGACAGGCCGGTATTCTAACCAACTGAACTACCACTCCAGCGCAATGTTGCTTGATGCTTATATATGTAAAAGTGGCGGAGCGGACGGGACTCGAACCCGCGACCCCCGGCGTGACAGGCCGGTATTCTAACCAACTGAACTACCGCTCCACTTTCTACATTCGCGGTAAGAAATAAAGTTATTCCCTACTGCGGGCGCAGATAATACGTTTAGACCTAGTAAAGGTCAATAGCTTTTTGTATAAAAATGTAATTTATTGATCGTTTGCCGATTAAATGTGCAAAAGTAACAATTTTCGTTCAATCAAGCCCCTCTAGCGCGGGTTCTTCTGTCTTGAGCTTGGTATTTTTTTTGCTTGGAATAAGGGATTTTATCTTTAACAGCACTTTATCTTTGAAGTTAAGTGTATTATCTAACTCTAAGTCACCATCATCGAGCAGTAATGTATCCGTTTCGGATTCAAGCTCAGGTTTAGGTCGAGCTTGATAATTTAACCATAAACGAATCGCGACCATAATTACCACCCCAGCAAACAATACAAAGCCATTAATAGCCAGCGCTTTCTTCATTAATGCTTTATCTTGTTTTTCTTGTGCAATACGTGCCGCTTCTTCTTTGGCTAAACGAATTTGTTCCAGTTCTTGAGGTGTTGGGGCTGGTGGCACAATAACGATGGGCTCTACCGTAAATGAATACTCCGGTAAGTTAATCATTACCTCTCGTCCTGTTAACGTCCGTGCAAATGCCATTGCTTTGACTCTATACACCCCAGGTGCAACGTTATCAATACCTAAGCGTTTAGCACGTAAGGTTTGTTCGTTTAACGAAAATGATTGTGAAACTCCATTGGGTAAACGCACTTCCCCATCAATTAATAAGGAAGTAGGATCAAATTTTTTGTATTTTTGTTTAAACGTTATAAAATGCATGCCGTCGCCTTGTTCTGATTGATCTAATGCCAAATCAAATTCAATCGGTGACGGATACACACGTATTATCGGATCGACTTTTTCTCGAGTGTACATCGGTGTCTCTATTTTTGATAACGCTTGCCACTCGCCATCAGGAACATCTAATCTAAATTGCCCCGTAAACACACCATCTTTGGGTTTTTCATCTAGACCCAGACCATTGTCTTCAAATACGGCGACGGTCTGCGCTCGAGAGCCGAAGTTATTTTCTTCCGGTTTGTTCGTACTAATTAAACTTACAGTTAACCTGATTGCTTCTGAAAACGGTGCAAAGGTCATGGGTTGTCCATCATTTAGTAAAAACGATTTCATTTTTATGATTTCCCCAGAAAACAACTCAACCGGAAGTGGATTGGAAACTAGCGCGAGATTAGATATCACCATGATCCGCGAATCATCTAATATATTGCCCAATGCCTGCCAAGGACCGGCCATTGGTTTTTTGATATTGATCATGTCATAAGTTGGGCTATCAAACCACGTTATTTGTTGCCCCAACGCGGTGTATTGAAATATTTTTGACCCATCTGGTCGCACTAGCACCACAGGAGCAGAACCATATTCACGAAAAAACACCATTGTGACTTCGTCTACTGCATAATCAAGTCGAAAACGATTGTCCAATAGCTTAATGTCATTGGCAAACGCATCATCAATATGAGTAAGAGGATTATTTATTTGGGCGCTATTTTGGTTGAGCTTTTGCACTTGCTCGGCAGTAAACGATTGAGCGTGAGTATAATAGAAGGATGAAACAATAAATAGAAGTAATAACAGGCATAACGAGGTTACCCTCGCTAACGCACAAGTATAAAGGTGGGTCGGGTGTAGTTTAACTGCGTGCATATTGCCCTTTTATTGGCGATACAAGCACTTGCCTCCTGCTTGTTCGACAATGTCTAAACGTGATTCGTGATTAGCTAATTCATCGGCAGAAGCTTGAATTACCTTAAGACCTTTTTGTCGAGGCGCTAGTTTTTCGATATCGTCAAATCCTGATGCCGACTTAGTGCCAGCTTCCAGTGATAAGGCTTTTTGGCCACCAGTCATCAATAAATATACGTCGGCTAAAATTTCCGCATCTAATAACGCACCATGTAACTCTCGATGCGAATTATCAATACCATACTCACGACACAATGCATCCAAGTTATTACGCTGACCAGGGCGCATCTTTTTGGCTAGCACTAACGTATCTAATACTGTGCAAAATTGTTCCGTTCGACGCAATGCAGTTGCAGGGTTAATCGCAAATTCCATATCCATAAATCCGACATCAAACGGTGCGTTATGAATGACTAATTCTGCGCCATCAATAAAATCGATAAATCCTTGTGCAATATCTTTGAATACCGGCTTGTCTTGCAAAAATTCATTGGTAATCCCATGCACAGCAATCGCTTCAGGATCGCTATCTTGCATCGGGTTAATATAGACGTGGTAATGATTACCGGTTAATTTTCGATCAACAAGCTCTACACACCCTATTTCAATAATCCGATGACCTTGAGTAAAATGCTCACCCGATTCACGGCTCATACCGGTTGTTTCAGTATCTAGGATAATTTGGCGCATAGCTATTCTCGTTTTTATGATATGGTAAAAGCAGTATATCAATTCTAGAAAAAAGGCATAAGTAAAACGTGCAAGAAGTTCATATTTTTACCGATGGTAGTTGTTTGGGTAACCCTGGTCCTGGTGGCTATGGCGCAATTTTAATTTATGGTGATCATCGCAAAGAGCTTGCCGAAGGTTATGCCGCAACCACGAATAATCGTATGGAGTTACTGGCCCCGATTAAAGCATTAGCGTTATTACGTAAACCGTGCAAGGTGATCCTCACTACCGATAGCCAGTATGTAAAAAATGGCATTAATCAGTGGATCCATAACTGGCGTAAAAATGGCTGGAAAACCAGTAACAAAAAACCCGTTAAAAACGCCGATTTATGGCAAGCACTTGATGCTGCTG
>DBBN01000127.1 GCA_002292215.1 Glaciecola sp. UBA983
TGGCGCACTTTTTTTAGTTGCAGCGACTTTCGCTTTGCTTGTTTCTAATTGTAATTCCGCAAAATCAGCGTGCTCTTTATCAATTATACAACCTTGAGCCCCATCGAGATCAACACGGTGAGTATCAACTTTAATCGCTTCGAGGTAACGCCAAGAATTTGTGTAGTGACGAAGTGTCGAACGCAATGTAGTTTTGGATACACGTTCGTCTTGTTCTAAACGCAATACCAAATCGTGAAAAATACCGATTTTAAGTGGCTTAGCGGGTCCCTTGATTGAGAAACATTCAGGAAATAGTTCAGCAAGTAATGAGATAACCGCTTTGCTGTCGGTGATTTTTTGTGGATTTTCCATTAATAAATATAATTTTAAAGCTCGTCAATGAGCGTATCATCCCAAGTTGTGAGCAAATGATCAACCCAATCATGCAGATCATCGTCATCAATTTCGACAATTTGTGGTTCATTGACCCATGATTCCCAACAATAGTGCAAACATTTCTCAATACTCTCTACCGGCATATCTTCATCAATCTTGTCATACACTAGATGTAATAACGTATTGAGACGCTCACTTGCATCTTCTGGATCAGAATGATAATCCAACATATCATCAGGGGTAGACAGCACGACATGGATATCAACTAAGTACTTCATAAGCCCATTCTCTCAAGGTGATTGACCAAAATAACGGCTAATTGTGTCAAACCGGTTTCGTCTGCTGCAGTAAAACGGTCGAAAATCGGCGCATCAATATCCAAGACCCCAAATAACTCTCCTTTAACAACCAGCGGCAAGACAATTTCCGAGTTAGATGCCGCATCACAGGCAATATGCCCTGGAAAGTCATGTACATCTTTTATACGCTGTATTGTTAAGGTTTGCGCTGCAGTTCCACATACGCCCTTGCCCATGGGGATTCGGATACATGCAGGTCGACCTTGAAACGGACCTAACACCAATTGGGTATCTTTGTATAAATAAAATCCAGCCCAATTAATGTCACTTAGCTCATTAAATAACAAACTACTGATATTTGCTAAATTGGCTACCACGTCAGGCTCGTCGCCTAACAACGCTAATGCTTGTTGATTTAAAGTATCGTAGTTTGTCATTGTAAACCTTGTAATATATCCTAGCGTACTAAAAAAGTAACGCCAACACGTGCTTCAATTCCCTTTTCACCTGGTAAATCGATAGACGGTGATTCTAACATTGCCATCGATTTGGCTCGATAAGCAACCGGTTGCTGACGACTTTGTTCGTTTACGGACAAAACATCGCCAAGCTTAGCTTGTAATGGTTCAAGCATGGTAATTGCACGCTTTTTAGCATCTTCAACGGCTAATTTCAAGGCATCTAAATATTGCTGTTTGGGATTACTATGTGTTAAATGAGCTGGTGATATCGATGTGGCACCTGCTTTTATTAATGCCTGCATTAGCGTGGAATAAACAGTAAAGTCATTATGTTTGACATAAATAGTGCGTACAAAAATAAAATCGGTGTGAGTACGCTTACCATTATCGTACTCATAATGGGGTTGCAAGCTCATTTCCATAGACTGGATGTTACGATCATCAATCCCATTTTGTTGTAATAAATAAACAATATCCGATACTTTTTTTTGTACTTGTTGCTGCAGTATTTTGGTATCAGTACCCCTTTGTTCGACGGCAACCGAAAACTCTAATTGATTAGGAACAATGAGGATGGTACCACTACCTTGTACAGATATCGTACGTTGTGGCGACGGGGATAGCTGTGTTTGCGCCTGTACAATATTTGAAAAACACCAAACACATAAAAATAACGCTAAATGTCGCAAAGAAATTGTCATTATGACCTCTGATTTATCAATAATTAAAAACAACACCAATAAGTGTCACCGGATAAATTCAGTGTAGACCAAATATAATGAATCATATATGAACCACTACCTCATTTGGATTTTATGGTTATTATTATTATCACGGCTTTGTTGAATTAATTGATTGGAGGCATCGTAATGACGCTTAGCTAAGCGGTCATATAACACTACATTACCGGTGGCACCGAGGTTCATACTATTAAAAGTAGGAACGTAAACAACCGAATCAGCTGCACTGACTATTTCAATTGGCACTGAACCATCTTCAGGACCTAGGATATAAAACGCATTATCGGGATGAGTAAACTCCGGTAATGGGATCGCATTTTCGACTAATTCAATGACAACAATACTAGCACCTTGTGGAACAAACGCTAATAAATCATCGACGCCCACAGTCGGGATTTTATCGCGCATGCGCTGGGTATCAGCATTAAAATCTTTAGCATACCCAAAGCGCTGCCCCGTATAAAAAACAGAACTCACGCCATAACAGCCCGCTGCACGTAAAATACTGGCTACATTACTTGCAGATTTAGGGTTAATTAACCCAAAAGATACTTTCGTTGACATAATTCTCTATCCAAAAAACCAATAACTCACTGCAATTGCAGTGACAATCCCGGCTAAATCAGCCACTAAACAACATCCTACAGCATAGCGACTATGTTTTATCCCTACTGCACCTAGATACACAGCGAGGACATAAAATGTCGTTTCTGTGGAGCCTTGCAGCACCGAGGCTAAACGTCCAGCAAACGAATCGGCACCATGGAATTGCATGGTTTCAATCATTAATGCACGAGCGCCACTGCCACTCAATGGTTTCATTAGTGCTGTAGGTAACGCATCGA
>DBBN01000027.1 GCA_002292215.1 Glaciecola sp. UBA983
GGTTCTAATGATGGTTCTAATGATAGTTCTGTTGATACAGAGCCTACTTCCTCAAACTCAGCGGCTGCCAACGCCCAAGTGCCGAGCAACCCAGAAATTCAAGTTAACATTACAGATACACCGGTTCCAACAGTTCAAGAAACACTTCAGCCGGAACCTGAAGTAAAAGTTAAGGCCGAGGATGTGCCACTTTATTCAGCTCCAGCTGTAACTCCACCACCAGTAGTGCCTGAGACGGTAGCGAAAAAACCGTCATTGACCGAACAAGCCAAAAACTTAGTTATCCGCAAAACGCGCCGCACGCCAATTCGTAACGAACCAAAAATTAATGACGATCAAATGCGCATTGATTTTGACACAGTAGATCCGGTAATCAATGAAAATAAGGCGGCTGCAAAAGCGCAATCAACTAGTGGGTCCAAGCATGCGATTGAACCTGAATTTTTATCATTGAATGTTAAAGTAAGCAAAAATAATCCGATCCCTGGAGCTCAGCTTATTGCCTCTTTATTAACATTAGGCTTTAAATTTGGTGACTCTGATATTTTCCATCGTCATGTTAATTCGAATGGCAAAGGACCTATTTTATTTAGTCTTGCAAATATGTTTAAACCAGGTGTTTTTGATGTGGAACACATGGAAACGCAACAGTATTATGGGTTAAGTTTATTTATGTCATTACCTATCGAAGGGGATGCGCACCAAGTATTTAATATGATGCATAATGCAGCCCGCAAGCTAGCCGATGAGTTTGGGG
Source organism: Glaciecola sp. UBA983 (assembly GCA_002292215.1). Taxonomy (GTDB): domain Bacteria; phylum Pseudomonadota; class Gammaproteobacteria; order Enterobacterales; family Alteromonadaceae; genus Opacimonas. Next base: position 758 of record DBBN01000027.1, read on the forward strand.
CACAAGTCTTAGACGAGCATCGCAGTGGGTTAACCCAGCAAGGATTGCAACACTACGTTGAACGGATCCGAGAGTTTGAACGTCGTCGCTTATTTGGGCAATAAATTCTATGCATAGTATTTCTCCACAACAACGCACTATTATTGATTCGTTGGCTATTGGGCTGAACGCCGATGAGGTCGCTGAAGACCTTTCCATTACCGAATTAAGTGTAATTAGTAACACACAATTATTGGCTATTTTACATGCCGCTAATGCTTGTTATCGTGCCGGATTTCCGTTAATTGATGACGCAACTTATGATCATCAATATTTAGCGGAATTACAACAACGCGATCCTACTCATGAGTTTTTGAGTTATGTTGAACCAGAAGTTGCGACGGGTAAAACGGTTACATTACCGCAAAAAATGTTGTCTACCGACAAAGCGTATTCAGTGACTGAAATTGAAAAATGGGTTGAGCGTATTCGCAAAGCCGCACAAGAAATCAATGTGCCTGAAAATGATATTCAGATCCGAATTACCCCAAAACTTGATGGTTATGCTGCTTTTGATGACGGTGAGCGTCTATATACACGCGGTGATGGCGTTAGAGGTCAAGATATTACCCGTGCTTTTACTCGTGGAATGGCGGTCGCACAACATGGTATGCGTGGTTTAGGTCCCGGCGAAATTGTTATTTCAAAGAGTTATTTTACTCAGCATCTTGCCGAACAATTTGAAAACTCACGGAATATTCAAGCTGCGATAATTGCAGAAAAAAACGTCGAGCCAGCTGTTAAGCAAGCTATCAATGAACAAGCCTGTGTATTTTATCCCTTTTCACTATTACCTAATTGGACAGGCAATGTTGACGATGTGTTATCTGATTTTACCGCGTTACTAGAGCCTATCTGGGATGCTGTAGATTATGATATTGATGGCGTCATACTAGAAACTACAAACCCTGACATTAAAACGCACATGGGGGCGACACGTCACCATCACCGTTGGCAGATTGCATTTAAAGTCAATGATGAATCAGCTGAAGTCGAAGTGTTGAATGTCACGCCACAAACTTCACGTACTGGGCGCATTTCTCCTGTTGCGGAATTAGTGCCAACAAAGCTAAGCGGCGCGACGATTAGTCGTGCGACGGTTCACCATTATAATATGGTTAAAACCAACGGGGTAGGTCCTGGTGCCGTGGTTCAGTTAGTGCGCAGTGGTTTGGTGATCCCTAAAATTGAAAAAGTATTACACGCAGTCACTCCACAATTACCGGAGACGTGTCCGAGCTGTGGCTCGCATATCATTTGGGAAGCGGATCATTTAATTTGCCCAAACAAGACAGATTGTTCAGCACAAACAGAAAATACCTTAGTGCATTTTTTCAAATCGTTAGGTAATAATGATGGTTTTGGACCCAAAGTCATTGAAAAATTACATCAACATGGGATCAAACGGATCCATGAAATCTATGCCTTGTCACAGAATCAATTACTCGGGTATGGATTTGGTGAAAAAACCGCTTTCAATCTCGTTGAACAGTTAACCGTCAGTCGCACAGTTGCAATTGAAGATTGGCGCTTTTTGGCGGCGTTTGGAGTCAGCCGGTTGGCTGGCGGCAATTGTGAAAAATTACTAGAGCATCATACGTTGCCTGAGTTATTTGCTCTGGATGTTGATGCGATGGTCACGATTGATGGCTTTGCACAAGTCAGTGCAGAAGCCATTGTTGAAGGTTTAGCAAACGTCAAGGAAGAGTTTTTTAAAGTGTATGATCTAGGCTTTAATTTAACTCAAACGCCCAAGTTAAGTGATAGTGATTTAGCGGATTCGGTTCTGTTCGGCAAGCAAGTCGTATTTACCGGTTCAATGGCATCTGGCTCGCGTCCAGATATGGAAAAACATGCTAAATCATTAGGTGCTAAAGTCGGTAAGTCAGTATCGGGCAATACCACTTATTTGATTACGGGTGATAAAGTAGGTGCGAATAAAATAAAGGCTGCTCAAGATAAAGGAGTCACTGTATTATCAGAAGCTGAATACTTAGCTATGCTGCAGTAATTGGCTTTACTAGCAGCACATGACTCTTAATGGCATTGACGTTTGGCGCGGCGCGCTTGCCAAGATTTAATCACTGAGCGGCGCCATAAAAAACTCATGGTCGCATAGCCAAGCGACCCAAACACCACTGAGCAAATCATACATCCTAATAAGAATGCTGGCCCAATAGTATTGACACTTCCCATTAACCATTCCCACGATAATTGAAATTCAAATTCGCGCACATCCGTTCCTAACACCCAAGCACCAACCTTATATGCCCCATAAAATATTGGAGGCATGGTCAGCGGATTTGTCAGCCATACGGTAGCGATCGAAAGAGGCAGGTTAACCCGTAATGGAATTGCCGCAAATGCAGATAACCACATCTGAAATGGCACTGGCCAAAACGCAAAAAACAGTCCTATGCCAAACGCCCCTGATGCTGAATGGCGATTTAAATGCCATAAATTAGGGTCTTGAAACATACTTCCGAACAGTTTTAGGAACTTCTGTTCCCTGATAGTCTTGTGATCCGGCAGAAACTTATTAATAAACTTTTTAGGCATGATAAATAAACGACTCGGTTCCTACGCTCTACAAGTTATACATATTTGCAATCCAGCATTTTGTGCTGGCATGGTCTTATGCATGGTTTCGTTTGCTTGGTGGCCAATGTTACCGGTTGTGCAACTATTAACCGCTCCATTGACGATATTCAAACTGGTTGTGATTGTAATCGGTTGCTTAGTTATTTTATCGTTAACACTATCATTAAGATTACTACTGCGACCGGTCCCTACTGCAGCGCATCATGGTATTAATCGAAGACATCAACTGAGACATTTTATTACAGGTGCAATAATAGCATGTGTCTATTGTAATTGGATAGGACATCAGTATATCTATGCAATAAATAGTATCGAGTTTGATACGCCGTTGTGGGTGCAAGGGGAAGTGACGACATTACAAAATACGGATCATCGTTTAAGTAAAAAAAGCACGGTAGTACTGCGTGTTACCCATATTAATACCTCTGAAGTAAGCCCTATGCTAATACGTGTAAATTGGTATTACCCTAAAGCTAATTTACGCCAAGGACAACACTGGCAATTACTGGTGAAATTAAAACCTGCGCGAGGGTTAGCCAATCAGGCTGGTTTTGATTATCAACGCTACTTAATTGGTCAGCATATTGTCGCGACAGGTTACATTAAACCTCATGTTAACAATCATTGGTCTAGTGGTGACATTAGTTTAGCTCAACATTTAAGCTTGCAACTCGAACACGGGGATACCTATCATCATCAATGGATAAACGCTTTGATGCTAGGGCATAAACACGCATTAACCGCTGTGGATAAACAGTTAATTAGAGAGACCGGGACTGCACATTTGTTTGTTATTTCTGGTATGCATATCGGTGTGGTGGCGGCATGGATCGCACTAGTCTGTCATTTTATGGTGAATACTGGGACGCTATTAATGCGACGCTGTGGCATTGATGTCGCGAGCGGTATGCAAGTGGTAACCCTTTCTATGATTTTGTTGGGCACGTTTGCATATTGTGCGTTACTGGGCTTTACGATCCCTATGTTACGCGCATTTACGGTGATTAGTTTGTGGTTAGTATTGAATTATTGTCAGGTGAAAATCGGGTTTATGCACAAATATATACTGTGTTTAGTTGTCGTGTGTTTAGTGTTTCCGATGAGTGCTTTTAATCTGGGATTTTGGCTGAGTTTTGCGGCAGTATCTGCGATTGTATTGGTATGTCATGTAATTATATTTAACACGCAAACCTGGATCCAAAAAATCCGTGCATTTATCGGTTTACAAATAGCGTTATCTATTTTGTTGATCCCCATTAATGTTTTGTTTTTTCAGCAATGGTTACCGGCGAGTATATTTGCAAACTTATGGGCAATTCCATGGGTCACTCTGATTCTTGTGCCGTTGTGTATGTTAGCATTATTGATAAATGTGATTGTATGGTTATTGCCGGACGATCTATTTATCTTCGATTTTGCTTATCAGGGGGGGATGGCATTATTAGATCAATGTTTCGCGTGGTTGTTAGCAGGGTTACGGCTCTTTACCAATCTCGAGCCAGTGGCTGCGGTGTTTGCACCTGTTCCGATTTCATTGAACGTTGTCGAGTGTTTGATACTGCTACTCGTGATCATCACAGGGCTGATGTTTCATCGTCAATGGTATGCACAAATACTACTCGTGTGGGTGTTGGTTGGGGCGATATTTACAATACATCCGCACAAGGATAGGATTAGCCATGACCCAGCAACTCGGTTCTTTGATGACAGCACCACCTCAGTCCCGATGACATTGCATATCATGGATGTTGGTCAAGGTAGTGCAACCCTATTAATTGCTAATAATGAGGCGCTGGTATTTGATGTCGGAGATGATTTTGGTGACCAATTTAATATGGTCGATAGTGTACTCAGACCATTTCTGCAGCAATCGAATATCACCGATATTCGAGCCACTTATATCAGTCACAATGATAAAGATCACGCCGGCGGGATAAACCGCTTAGTCAAAGCCTATCCACTGATGCGAGTCGTTGATGAACAAAATGGTTGTGTCAAAGGGTATCAACGTATGTTCCATTCAGTGCAAGTTAAGGTGTTGTGGCCTCCTCTAAACATGCCAATTAGAACCGACAATGATCGCTCATGTGTGATTCAATTGCAGATAGCAACACAACGGGTCTTGATCACCGGGGATATAGAAGCATTTGCTGAAGCGCAATTAGTCATGGAACACGACAGAGGGGGCATTGATTTACAAAGTGATATCTTGATTGTGCCACATCATGGCAGTGCAAGCTCATCTAGTGTCGCATTTTTACAGCGAGTCGCTCCTCATCATGCGCTTATCTCTGCTGGATATATGAATCGATATCAACTGCCCAAAGCCAGTATTTTACAACGATATAGTGACGCAAATATTAAAGTGCTTAATACTGCGCAAGTGGGACAAATTTCCATTCAGTTTACTGACAATGACACTATACCTTATACAATCACAACACAGCGCGGTTCATCCTATAGTGGTATATGGGCATATCGTTGGTATCAATTTCAGTAGTATTATTTGGGTTATCAGCTGTTTACAGGTACAATAACCATTGAAAAAATTTAGACCAGAAAGTGAGTGACAGCTTGTCGAAAACCTTACCCGTTGCTGCAGACATACCGGTATTACACCGATTTTTATCTTATTTGACTGCTTATAAATTCTTCTTTGCGATTGCCATTATTGGCATGATTGGGTATTCCGCGATTGATGCGTTTGTTATTGCACAATTACAACCCCTAATTGATGAATCTTTAGGGCAGGGCGATTTCGAATTTTTACGAATTGCTGCTTATTTGATTATTCCTATGTTTATTCTGCGTGGAATATTTAATTTCATGGGCACTTATACTCTTGACTGGATCAGCAGTAAAGTCGTCATGAACATGCGCCAATCGCTGTTTCAGCATTATATTAATTTGCCGGTTAGTTTTCATGACCAACATTCCACCGGTTTATTAATTTCTAAATTAACCTTTGATACTGAACAAGTCGCACAAGCTGCGGGTAAAGCCTTATTAACTTTGGTTAGAGAAGGGGCGTTGGTAGTTGGTCTGTTGTGTGTCATGTTTTATTATTCGTGGCAGTTATCGTCTATCTTTTTATTGATTGCGCCTGTGGTTGCTATCGTTGTTTCGGTAGTAAGTAAACGTTTTCGTATTGTTTCTAAACGCATTCAAGATGCGATGGGCAATCTAACTACGGCAGTGGAACAAGTTGTCAAAGGGCATAAAGTGGTATTAATGTTTGGTGGTGCTGAACTTGAGTCAAACCGCTTTTATCATAAAAATAATGAAAACCGTCATCAGATTTTAAAGCTTTGTGTCGCGAGGATTTTAAGTGTTTCTACGATCCAAATTATTGCATCGATTGCACTTGCGGTTGTCTTATTTATTGCTAGTGTCCCAGGATTAGTGGAAAAC
>DBBN01000052.1 GCA_002292215.1 Glaciecola sp. UBA983
TAATCTATGTAATCTATGTAATCTTATAAATGTATATATTTTTTGACAGATTAGCCAAATAAAGTCGTTTAGCCGCCACTATAAAAATTAATAAAGAATGTACGAATATGGTGTGTAATGTTAACGGCAACTTACGATAATAAATGAGAGTAATATATAGATTGTGTCACATTTTCAAAATATGTTTATCTATAACATGCCCAAAATGATGGACAAAAATAACAGATAAAAAAAAACCCGCTTACAAAGCGGGTTTTCTAATAATATGGCGGATAGCGAGGGATTCGAACCCCCGGTACGTTTGACCGTACGTCTGATTTCAAGTCAGGTGCATTAAACCGAGCTCTGCCAGCTATCCATTATTTAAACAATAATTATTGTTTGTCGTTACTGATAATCATTGCCGTTAAGCGTTGTTCCCTGTAACGAGATGCGCATTCTAGAGACCTTTTATTCGCTTGTAAACCCCTTTTTTAAAAAAACTTCATTTTTATGTTCTGTTGCTTATTAATTACACATTTCTAATTTTTTTAAACTTTATTTAGCATTTTGATCTTGAAAATTAAACTTTTGGCTATAACAATAGTCATATTACAAGTTACATATATTTTAATTCCTGTGGAGGGAAATATGAACAGAGATACCGTTTATGCTCAACCGGCTCAAGCCTCGGTACTAGAAACCAACAAGGTGTTACGTAACACATATATGCTGTTATCAATGACATTAGTGTTTAGTGCATTTTGTGCTGCAGCAGCAATGTACATAGGCATCAGCCCTATGATGTCACTAGGTATGACCCTAGGTGCGTTTGTAATGTTATTTGTTGTAAATAAAAAAGCAGATTCAGCATCAGGTCTGTTTTGGATCTTCGCCTTTACTGGATTATTGGGCGGCGCGTTAGGTCCAATGTTGACTTATTATGCAGGCATGGCAAATGGTCCAGGTTTAATTATGCAAGCTCTGGGCGGAACTGCGATTATCTTTTTTGCTTTATCTGGTTATGTTTTGACCACTAAAAAAGATTTTAGTTTTATGGGTGGTTTTTTGATGGTTGGTTTATTAGTGGTGGTTATTGCAGCAATTGCCAACATCTTTTTTGCCGTACCGGCGGTTTCATTGGCCATTAGTTCTGCCATTATTTTTATTATGTCTGGCTTAATCTTGTTTGATACTAGCCGTATCATTCATGGTGGTGAAACGAACTACATTCGAGCTACGGTTTCAATGTACTTAAACCTATATAACTTGTTCACTTCCCTACTTCACCTTTTAGGTGTCTTTAATAGTGACGATTAATTTGCAAAGCGTGCGTTAGTTAATCGAAATAACGCAAATTATGATTTGTAATAATAATCAGTATAATAAAGCTCATTCCTCATGGTATGAGCTTTTTTTATGGACTTAACAATATTAGTCACATCGTCACCGACTGTGTTATCCAGTGATCAGCTGATCACTCAAATTACAGAGCTGCAGCAACAGCATCAGATTGTACAAATATTTTTTCTTGCTGAAGGGTTAATGCATACACTCGATCATAGCCTCATAACCTATCTAAGCCATTTAAATATAGCTAGTCAAACCCAACGACCGATTGAGATTGGCTATTGCCCTAGCTCTGCGGCAAGACATATACCTAATTACCATAGTGATATCGTCAACGATTATGGATTAACTCAATTTTATGCCTTGATCCATCATTCACAGCAGTTGGAGCAAATGTAATGGCACATATCGTTATTAGTTATCAAGCACATGCGTATAATACACGTGCATTTTTAGATATGTTTGAGTGTGCAGCGGCAGCAGGAAATGTCGGTCATACCTGTGCAATTCATATTAAAGGGTTAGGTGTCACCGCGTTGTCCTTACAACCAGAGCATTATGTGAACGCAGTTCACAACAAAAATACAGGAAAGATGCTCAAAAGTTTACCGTTGTATGATGTGGAAGATATCTTGGTACTTCGCGGAGATGATACGGCACTAGCCCACATCCAAGGACACAATATAGCCGACACAGTGGTAACTTGGGTTGATGAATTTCCACCAATAGTAGCTGACGACTTACATATTCACTTTTAACTGAGACACTGAATTAATGGCATACCAATTACAAGGCAACATCATCGCAACCGATGAGCAAGGCTACTTATTAGATCATTTACAATGGGAAGAAGCCCTCGTGCCAATTATTGCAGAACAAGAAGACATTGAACTGAATGATGCGCATTGGCAAATCATTCGTTTTGTTAGGCAGTTTTATGAAGAATATGATACCAGTCCGGCGATCCGGGCTTTGGTCAAAGCATTAAGTAATGAATTTGGGCCTGAGGTTGGCAATAGCCGTCATTTACAGCGATTATTACCAAAAGGTCCGGCAAAGATGGCAAGCAAACTAGCAGGCTTACCTAAGCCTGCTAAGTGCTTGTAAATACTATTACATTGGATGCCATCACCCTATTGCGCAGGAATGATTTCCAAACCATTCATGTATGGGCGTAATACTGTAGGGACTACCACTGAGCCATCAGCTTGTTGATAGTTTTCTAATACCGCTACTAAGGTACGACCCACAGCTAAGCCTGAACCATTTAAAGTATGTACTAAATCAGGTTTTTTAGCACCTTTCGCACGATAACGAGCTTGCATTCTACGTGCTTGGAAATCCAGCATGTTAGAACATGAAGAGATCTCACGATAGGTATTTTGCGCAGGCAACCACACTTCTAAATCATAGGTTTTGCATGCGCCAAAACCCATGTCTCCTGTGCATAAATTCATTTTACGGTAAGGTAATTCTAACGCTTGTAGAATAGACTCGGCATGACCGGTTAATGCTTCTAGTGCCGCAAACGAATCTTCTGGTTTAACAACCTGAACTAGCTCTACTTTGTCAAACTGATGTTGACGAATTAAGCCACGAGTATCACGCCCATAACTACCTGCTTCAGAACGAAAACAAGGCGTATGAGCCGTCATTTTGATTGGCAATTGTGATTCATCAATAATCGTATCACGAACAATATTAGTTAGCGGTACTTCTGCCGTAGGGATCAAAGATAAGCCTTGGCCTTCTTCAGTTGCAGGTTTGGTATGAAACAAATCTTCGCCAAACTTAGGCAATTGCCCTGTTCCGAATAAACTTTCACTATTCACTAAATACGGCACATACACTTCAGCATACCCGTGTTCACGCGTATGTTTGTCAAGCATAAATTGCGCTAACGCACGATGCATAGAGGCAACATGAGAATGCATGACCACAAAACGTGATCCTGTTAGTTTACTTGCGGTTTCAAAATCTAAACCATTCGATAATCCCGCAGATACATCAACATGATCTTTAGGTTCAAACGCAAACGTCGCTGGCGTACCAAAACGACTCACTTCAACATTATCGTCTTCATTTTCACCGACAGGCACACTCTCATGCGGTAAATTTGGAATACCGGCAGTAATAGCATCAATGTTAGCTAATAACTCGGTTAGCTGTGCTTTCGCCGCATCAAGTTTTTCACCCAGCTCTCCGACTTCGGCTAGCAAAGGGGCGATATCTTGACCCGATGCTTTGGCTTTTCCAATCGACTTAGAACGAACGTTACGGTCGTTCTGTAGATCTTGTGTGCTGGCTTGTAAAACTTTGCGTTGCGCTTCAAGCGCTGCAAGCGTATCTACGTCCAGTGTATAACCACGAGTTGCCAAACGTTCTGCCGTTTGCGCTAACTCACCCCGAAGAAACTTAGGATCTAACATGTACTTAATTATCCTTTAAAAATGTGAAGAGCAACCCATGTCACACACAAACAGCAAGTGACATTGAGAATAATATTTACGCCCGCTTTAAGCCACTGCGAGCTTTGTAATAATAAGATGGTATCAAACGAAAAGGTAGAAAATGTTGTCAGTGAACCGAGTAAACCGACAATAATCAACGGACGAACTGCAGCATGAAATTCGCTCACGTGAGTTAACCACGCGTAGATAGCACCTATACAAAATGACCCAACAACATTGACTAATAATGTGCCGTATGGAAAATCTTTCCCCATCAGCAGTTGTGTTTGATTAATCAAAAAATAACGTAAACACGCGCCCAGTGCACCGCCAATGGCAACAAACAAATATGTCATTAAGGTTTACCTTGATAGGTTGGGTTATTTTTTATATTACTATGATAAGCGGTTTTGTTTAATTGGTCGAGGAACTCTTGTTTTTGCCTGAGTTTTTGTTCTAAACCGCGTTCATTTGCTTGATAAAAATGCGGTTCGGGTAAATTATCGGGTAAATATTGCTGACCGGCACTAACGGCATGATCTTCATTATGCGAATAGCGATAGCCATCACCATGACCTTGAGATTTGGCTAGTTTAGTTGGTGCGTTGCGCAAATGATTAGGAACCGGCATATCACACGTATCCGCCGCCAATTGTTTGGCCGCTTTAAAAGCAGAGTAAAGCGCATTACTTTTGGGTGCTAAAGCACAATACACACACGCCTGAGCTATCGCTCGTTCACCTTCTGCGGCTCCAACTCGATGATAAGTATCCCATGCATTTAAACACAGAGAGAGTGCGCGTGGATCAGCTAAACCTATATCTTCAGATGCAATCGCTAATAATCGGCGCATAATCGGTAGTGGGTCTGAATTGGCATGTAAATAACGCGTGTACCAATATAATGCACCGTCCGATGAAGACCCGCGAACTGATTTATGAAATGCCGACAACAAATCATAATAGTGATCACCTTGTTGATCAAACTGAGCAACTTTTTGCCCTGCAGCTTGCGCAATGGTCACTTTAGTGATGTGTTTATCTATAGCTAACTGTGCGCCAAGTTCTAGATAAAGTAAAGTTCGACGAGCATCTCCTGATGCTAAGGATGCCAACGTTAATAGGGCATCATCATCAATTTGTAGTTCTTGCTCCACAAGCCATGAATCGGTTAATAATGCCTGCTTGGCAATGGCTATCAACTCATCATCGCTCAAGGCTTGCAGTACGTAAACTCGACACCGTGACAAGAGTGCATTATTACAACTAAAAGCAGGGTTTTCAGTGGTTGCACCGATAAAAGTAATCGCACCTGATTCTATGTAGGGTAAAAATGCATCTTGTTGTGACTTATTAAAGCGATGCACTTCATCAACAAAGACAATGGTGGTGATGCCAGGGTGAGTCATCGCCATCGCTTCACGAATATCTTTCACCCCACTAGATACGGCAGAAAGTGTAATAAGATTGGCATCCACCTCATTGGCAATGATTTGCGCCAACGTGGTTTTACCGGTACCAGGAGGGCCCCACAACAACATAGAATGGACTTGTTTATTGTGTAATGCTTGGGTTAAAGGTTGCCCCTCGCCCAAAATATGTGATTGACCAATATAACTTGATAAATCATGTGGCCGCATACGCGCAGCCAAGGGGGTGGTTGTCGCTGCTGATGAAATAAATGTACGTTCTGAAGATGACGTCATGACAAACCTAGTCCATGCACTTATTGCGTTTGATCATCAACACTAAACCCTTCAGGAATAGCATAACTAAATTGATTAATGGGTAACGGCATATTTAATACTGTCCCGTTTAATGTGAACTGACTCACCTGCCCTTGATTATCTAATAACGTAAACTGAGTTAACTCATCTTGAATAAAGCGTAATGTTAATTGCGTAATTTGGCCTTCATTGTTGATTGGAGTAACCACATAAGCCAAGTTCTGTTGAACCACCGAAAACTGCTCCCATACTTCATCATCACTCGATGTTAACAACATTAATGGATTATTAGAAATCATGTCTTTTTGTGAAAAAATGGATACTTGTTCAACAAATTCATCTACATAAAAAACACGTTCACCGTTAGCGATTAAGAGTGTTTCATCTGGTACTAGTACCTGCCAATAAACGCGGTCAGGTTGTTGTAAGATCAAGTTACCAGAACTGCTTTGTAATGGCTGACCTTCGCTATCATTAACCACCTGGGTAAAGCTAGCTTGCAGTGTATTAATTTTTGCCAATAAACCACGCAATGCGGGTTTATCATTGATTACTTCAGCCAAAGTACTGGATGTGAATAACAATAGGCATAACGCCATGCCGAGACGTGTAGCATGCTTATGTTGACTTAATGGGTACATATATAAATCCTTATTAATCTCGTGGTGCAGCCGCGGCTAATACTTCTCGATTACCATTGTGACCTGGCGCCGATACGATGCCGCTTTGTTCCATTTGTTCGACTAAACGTGCTGCGCGATTATAACCAATGCGGAATTTACGCTGCACGGATGAGACTGATGCTTTGCGCGTTTCTGTGACAAATGCTACGGCTTCATCATAAAACACGTCCATTTCTTGATCTGCATTTTCTGCCTGTTCGCCTGGAAGTAATACTTCGCCACCGATTTCAGGGTTTAGTATTTCATCAATATATTCAGGTTCACCACGTTTTTTCCAATCGCCCACAACAGCATGCACTTCGTGATCGTCGACAAACGCGCCATGCACTCGTGTTGGTACACCGGTACCTGGCGGTAAATACAACATATCCCCCATGCCTAATAAGGCTTCAGCACCTTGTTGATCAAGGATGGTACGAGAGTCTATTTTACTTGATACTTGAAATGCAATTCGAGTTGGAATATTGGCTTTAATCAAACCCGTAATAACATCAACCGACGGGCGCTGTGTCGCTAAGATCAAATGGATCCCAGCAGCACGTGCTTTTTGGGCAATTCTAGCAATTAATTCTTCAACTTTTTTACCCACAATCATCATCATGTCAGCAAATTCATC
>DBBN01000004.1 GCA_002292215.1 Glaciecola sp. UBA983
GTTAATTTAAACCATGCTCTTGCAAATACTTTTGAAAAGTAATCCGGCTCATTATAAAATCGCTCTGAGATTTTACGATACTTAGGTTCCATCTTCATTGCCATGTCGGCATCGGTCATAATGGGATTTAACTTGATACTTGGATCTTCGACATCCACTGGTTTATCAGCTTCTTTAATGTCGATAGGCTCCCATTGCCAAGCACCTGCAGGACTCTTTTTCAATTCCCATTCATAGCTTAGCAACAAATCGAAATAGCCGTTATCCCATTGTGTCGGGTTGGTTGTCCACGCGCCTTCGATACCGCTAGTGACAGTATCACGACCCACACCTCTACTTGTTTTATTATTCCATCCTAACCCCTGCTCTTGCAATTCACTGGCTTCAGGTTCTGGACCCAAGTTTTCCGCTTTCCCGTTTCCATGACATTTACCTACTGTATGTCCACCGGCCGTTAAGGCAACTGTCTCTTCATCGTTCATCGCCATACGCTCAAAGGTAACTCGTATATCGTGAGCAGTCTTTATCGGATCGGGTTTTCCATCGACCCCTTCAGGATTAACATAAATTAATCCCATCATTACTGCGGCTAATGGATTATCTAAATCACGTTCGCCAGAATAACGACTATTTTGATTGTCTGATGGTGCTAGCCATTCTTGTTCTGCTCCCCAATAAGTATCCTTTTCTGGATGCCAAATGTCGACACGACCTCCTGCAAAACCAAAGGTTTTTAAACCCATTGATTCATAGGCCATATTACCAGCCAAAATAATTAAATCGGCCCATGACAGCTTGTTGCCATATTTTTGTTTAACGGGCCACAAAAGACGGCGTGCTTTATCCAGATTTGCATTATCTGGCCAGCTGTTAATTGGTGCAAAGCGCTGATTTCCTGTACCCGCTCCCCCGCGACCGTCGGCTATACGATAAGTGCCCGCACTATGCCAGGCCATTCGGATCATTAATCCACCATAATGTCCCCAATCGGCAGGCCACCACTCTTGGCTATTAGTCATCAGTGCGATTAGATCGGTTTTTACTGCTTCAAGATCTAGAGTATTAAAAGCGTCAGCATACTTAAAGTTTTTGCCTAGTGGATCGGACTTACTATCGTGCTGATGCAATATGTCGAGATTAAGTGACTTTGGCCACCAACTTTTTTCAGCTAACGAAGCAGAAGTAGCCCCACCATGCATGACAGGACAGGTTGCACCATTATTATTGTCATTACTGTTCATAAAAAGTCTCCTGATGTTTTACTCATTAACCATAGCGGCAATGAGTAATTACTTAATATGAATATAATAATAGGCACAAATATCCATTATCTAAAATTAATTATTACGATATTTACAATTGATTTTTTCAATTACAATCTAAAATGGATTCATCGTATATCCCTTTTGCTGCAACAGAGCATGGGCAGTCATTGCTGACAACTCGACTTCAACGCCGTTCACCAGTTCGTCGTTCTTAACATCATAAGCAGCTGCACTTTGGCCACACAAGATTACCCTCACATTATTGCTCATCAAAGCATTGAGTAATGGCTTATTAGGGTTATCGTAAGTGTACCTTTTTTGGTAGCTTTGATGATCAAGCAGATCCAATGTCGCTTTGCCATGAACCACCAACGCTAATTGAATATTGTCAGGTTTAACCCCTGCCGCGACATGCATGTTAATAAAACGAGCCAAACTATTAAATTTTCGATTAACCTCATCTTTTTTATCATTCGTACTGCCCACATCAAAAACCACCTTAAATACAGCATCTTTTGCCACTGTGTGAGTTGATACAGGGGCATGTTTACCAAACCCGATAATCAATGGTCCATCTTTAAATTCAGCTGTTTGAGCATGTATTGAGCCTGAGAACACGCACATCATGCACGCGAAAAATGTAGGTAACATGTAAGTGATAATTTTCAATGAATATTCCTTATATTGATTTAGAAACTGGTTTAGACACTTTTTAGAGACGGGTTTACAAACTCATCATACCGCTTTTTTATTTTATTGCTTGTTTTGACTGAGATAATGTTATGCAAACACGCTCATTGTTAATAGAAAGGAACAAACTATCGAACAAAAAACAACAAATTGTAATTAAATTACACATAAAACGTAAAATGTCGTAATTATTACCAAATTCTGTAATTTAATTACATAAATAACTGTATTTGTCTCGCTTTTTGGGCATAATATGTTCAACGCAGCAGCGTTATCTAATTTTATTACATTTTGGAGAATATTATGAAATTATCAATATTAGCATTAACAGCAACTATCGCATTATCATCAACCCAGACATTTGCCAAAGAAGTGGTGTTCAAAACAGTCAATAACGACTTCGCTACACAAGTTTGTTATACAGCTGCAACGCAAGGTCTTAGTGCAGCTAAAGCACTCGTAGCAAAAAATGAGATCAACTACTCAGCATATGCTCAATCTGTTACTTGTAATGGCAGTAGCATCAGACAATTTGCCAAAGCATATAGCAAGTCAAGCTTAGGTGAAAACAAGTTACAAAAAACAGATAAAGTAGCATTAGTTGCCAAAGACGCAAACCTAGCATCTCAGTTATGTTTAGATGCCGTTGTTAATGGCGAAGTTGCAGCCCGCGCTAAATTCAATATGTACGACAGTATATTGTGTAATAGCCAAGACTTAAGCGCCTTTGTACGTAAATTTACAGATCAAGAGGTTGTGCTACGTTCATCTGAAGACTAATTACCAGCGTAATTAGCATCGTTATATCATTCTCCTAAATAGCGCGTTGTCGTGCTCCTACTATAAGGTATTAGTATGACAACGAGCCATTTACGGCTTAAGAGGTCTAACCTCTCACCAGTTAAAAACATTTTTGTTAACTTTTTTACATTTTTTTACATT
>DBBN01000098.1 GCA_002292215.1 Glaciecola sp. UBA983
AAAGCTTGAGAATGGCGCCGCTACTTCATCCATACTAAGCATAAGCAGTGAAACGTGTTAGCGTTGTTGTAAATAGCCTGTGGGTATCTTGTCTTTATGTGAGAGTGTTCTTGTACATCCTGCACCCACCCTATTACTGCATCTATGTACGTCAAAAACCCGTAGTTAACACTACGGGTTTTTTGCTTTTTCATGGTTTAAAACTTAAATTACTGCAACTTGAAAGTGAGCGTCCGCTAAATCACACCTAACATTAGCTTCTTCTATACATTATGCTTTATTCATGTTTCAAAAAGAGTAAGCATAATGCAACCAAACACCCAACAAAAATGGCTAGCGATTGTTGAGAAGCAAAAAAAAAGCACCTTAACGATTGAGCAATTTTGTGCTCAACTTAAAATATCGCCTTCAACGTTTTATCAACGTAAACGTGAATTAACAATATTAGCTCAGCCAGAGACCTCATTTATCAAAGCCAGTATTACACAAACGGTTGAGGTAGAGTCGCAAATACCACCAATACAGCTAACGCTAGGAAATGTTAATTTAATCTTATCCTCGCAAACATCACCTCAATATTTAGCGGTATTAATCAACGGACTGTCTTTATGAAAATGTTCATCAATGTACCTGAGGTATTTCTTTATCGTGATTTCGTCGACTTTAGAAAATCAATTAATGGCTTATCACTAATTGTTGAGCAACAAATGCAGATATCGCCTTTAACCGGCAACGTCTTTGTTTTTTGTAATAAAGGGCGAGACAAGCTTAAAGTGCTGTACTGGGATAAAACAGGGTTTGCTTTATGGTACAAGCGCCTTGAAAAAGATAAATTCAAATGGCCGACTAAACTTACCTGTGAGTCACTTACTTTATCTGAGCAGCAGTTACATTGGCTGTTTGACGGCTTTGATGTGCTTGGGCATCAAGCTGTTAATTATGATTCTGTAGCCTTATAACTCATGATCATAAGTAGCATTTATTGATCACGAAACAGTCTAAACAATATCAACAGTTTAGGTGTTTTATTTGATAAAATAACGGCATGACTGATGAGATTAAAAATTTACCTAGCGACCCTAAGACACTACAAGAAATGGTGTTATCTCTCCAGTTGCAAGTTAAAAACCTTACCACAGAAAAACAACACTTAATTGAGCAGTTTCGCCTTGCCCAGCAACAACGTTTTGGCGCAAGTAGTGAAGGACATCCAGCCCAAGGTGACTTATTCAACGAAGCAGAGGTCGAATTTGATAATGCCGAGATTGTTGAAGAAGACATTGAAACTGACGTTGGCACCACACCCATTAAGAAAAAACCGAAACGCAAAAAGTTGCCTGTCGATTTACCCCGAGAAACTATCATTCATGATATTGACGATAAAAGCTGTGCATGTTGTGGCAATGAACTGCATCAAATGGGTGATGAGCGCAGTGAAAAACTTGAATTTATTCCTGCCCAAGTAAAAGTGATTGAGCATGTGCGCTTAAAATACAGTTGTCGCACGTGTGAAAAACAAGGTACCTCAACCAAAATACAATTAGCGCCACTGCCACCAAGCCCTATCCCTAAAGGCATTGCAACCGCAACATTGCTTAGTCAAATAATTACCAGTAAATACCAATATGCATTACCGCTTTATCGACAAGAAAGTCTGTTTAAACAATATGGTATTGAGTTGAGCCGTAAAACCATGGCGGACTGGATGATGAAAAGCGGTGACTTATTCACACCACTTTATGCACGGTTGCAGGAAGTATTATTGCAACAAGGGGTTATACAAGCAGATGAAACTACGTTAAAAGTCATTAATGAAGATAAAGTAAAAAGTTATATGTGGCTTTACTGTACGGGTACTGATTCACCAAGCAAAAGTCCCATACCAAATATTGTACTCTACGACTACCAATCAGGTAGGGCTGGACAGTGCGCGATAGATTATCTTGATGGTTTTACTGGCTATCTGCAAGTAGATGGTTATGTGGGCTATGAAAAAACAACGGCTAAATTAGTCGGTTGTTGGGCGCACGCACGACGAAAATTTAAAGAAGCACAAATCGCGCAACCCAAAGGTAAAACGGGTAAGGCAGACATGGCTTTAAACATGATACAAAAACTCTATCGAATCGAAATCAGCCTGAAAGATAAAAACGCTCAGGAAAAGTATCAGCTTCGCCAGGAAAAAAGCAAACCACTACTTGAGCAGTTTTACCGATGGTTAGGCAAAGCAAATGTCGTCAAAAAATCAGCATTAGGTAAAGCCATTGGCTATTGCCAAAACCAATGGCACAAGCTTATTCGATATATTGAAGACGGTCACCTGAGTATTGACAATAATCGCAGTGAAAGAGCTGTCAAACCGTTTGTAATTGGGCGAAAGAATTGGTTATTCTCAAATACCGCCAATGGTGCCAAAGCCAGCGCTCTACTTTACTCGATAGTAGAAACAGCAAAAGCGAACGGTCTCATCCCGTTTGATTATATTGCCCATTGTCTTGAGCAACTAAGCGTTGCAAATGTTGATGTAGAAAAACTATTGCCATGGAATGTCAAACTTAATCCTGTGTAGTTTGCCGGACGCTCACACTTGAAACGCCTTATAGCTTTACGTATTCAGCACCTAAAACTTTGATAAGTATCATAGCATTAGTGTATTCTTGTACTTATATCAAGTTGATTAATTATCTGTTCATTTTAATGGTTAATATGAAAACTATAGTGTTATTAAATTTGATGCTTTGTATTTATTCATTTTTTTGTATTAAAAAGTAGATGACTTGATTAATCAAATTGGTGTTAATTACAAGGTACTATTTTGGTTTAACCAATGAGAAAAATAATAATGAATATTGATGGAACGTTAGTAGCTAAAAAATTACGAGATAAATTAGCGGTAGAAATAACT
>DBBN01000018.1 GCA_002292215.1 Glaciecola sp. UBA983
TCGATTCTCAAAATGCACACGATCCAAATTACCGAGCTATGTCGCCTGATTTTACGACGAACTTAGCATTTCAAGCCGCGTTAGATTTAGTATTTAAGGGATTAGTACAGCCTAACGGTTATACGGAACCACTTTTGCATGAATATAGACAAAAATTTAATGAATCACAGTTAACAAGGACAGCTTAAGATGACCAAGAAACATACTTATTATGCACCAACTGGTGGATTGCCACCACAGACGCAATTAATTTCTGACCGAGCAATATTTACCGAAGCTTACGCGATTATTCCTAAGCGTGTTTTAACTGATATTGTTATCAGTTATCTTCCATTTTGGGAAAACATGCGTATGTGGGTTATTGCCCGTCCATTGAGTGGTTTTTCGGAAACGTTTTCACAGTATATTGTAGAAGTTGGGCCTGATGGTGGTTCAGATAAGCCTGAGCTTGATGCCGACGCTGAAGGTGTATTGTTTATCGTTGAAGGTGAGATGGATGTCACGATTGAAGGGACAACACATAACATGAAAGCGGGTGGTTATGCGTTTTTACCACCAGGTTGCTCTTGGACATTGAAAAATAACAGTCAACAAGATGTTAAATTTCATTGGATCCGTAAGGCGTATCAGTTTGTAGCCGGTATTCCATTACCTGAAGCGTTTGTCACCAGTGACCATGAAGTAGAAGGTATAGAAATGCCGGGTACTGAAGGTGTTTGGAAGACGACACGTTTTACTGAACAATCTGATATGCGTCATGATATGCACGTGAACATTGTGACTTTTGAGCCAGGCGGTGTAATTCCGTTTGATGAAACACATGTCATGGAACACGGTTTGTATGTGTTAGAAGGTAAAGCGGTCTACCATCTTAATGGTGAATGGGTTGAAGTAGAAGCGGGTGATTTTATGTGGTTACGTGCGTTTTGCCCTCAATCATGTTACGCAGGCGGACCCGGTCCATTTAGATATTTGTTATATAAAGATGTGAATCGTCACATGCCTTTTATTAGACCTAAAAACTAATATCGGTCACTGATCATTATGATTGATAAAAAGCCATGCTCGTCATGGCTTTTTTGTATCAATAATTAATGCGTTCTAAATATTTTGATAATAAACCTGTGATGTCATTTTGTTCAATATCAGTAAATGTGGACATAATGTGTTTTTGATATTCAGTATGTTCGACAATTACGATTTTAATTAGACTCAAGCCTCTTGGCGTGAGTTGCACAGTAACACTTCGTTTATCATTTGGATTAGAAATTCTCTTAACAAGCTGTTCTTTTTCTAGTAAATCAATACGGCTTGTCATGGTACCTGATGTGATTAACATTTGTTCAATTAACTGATTAGGTGTTAATGCATGCGGCGAGCCAGAACGTAATAGCGTTGCTAACACATCAAACCCAGCAGACGTTAAGCCGTGTCGTCGAATTGATTCTGATAATTGGTCATTGATATATTTGGCCATTCTTAATATTCGACTAGTAATAGCCATTGATCTAGTATCTAAATCTGGCATCTGAACAGCCCATTGTTGGATTTTTTTTTCTACTTCATCCATATTTGTTTCCGTATACATTTAGGTTTTGTGATTGTTAGTGGCAAATTTATCCACGCTGGTCGCTTACACGCCAAACTATTGAAATGCTTGGCAATCACCGTCAATAACTTCTTTACGTTGAATTATACTTCGCGTCTGTTTGGAATTTGTACTCACAATTTAACCTCAGAATAAAGATTAAAAGCAAAAGGTTACACCAGCTAGTTTACTTTTGCCAGAAGTGAAGTGAGGTAAAATACACTCATAAGTTAATTGCGTTATTACTAATTTCTTTCTCTGCTGTTTATAAAAGATTCAATTTTTTATAAACAGCGATGGAAAATTTTGCAATCGTCACCCTCTCGAATTTCTGCATCATTGATGTTACCAATACTCTCACTGCTTGTATAAGGAACACTAGGCTTGTTAATTTCAAGCTTACTTATGGTATGAGTCAATAGGGGGGGATCCCTCTCTGACACTTTGATAACCCTGCCACAATCATCATGTACCACATGCACTGGTAAGTTGTACTTTTGATCTATACCTATTCATCTAACCAAATAAAGAGATACGAGATCGGTGTGGTTTTTTCGACCCAGAAAACTTTTAACCTGTTGTTCATTACTGCAAGATTGTCTATGTTGCGGTTTTGTTATGTAAATGTATGCATTTATGCATGAATACGTATGCACTTCGTTGTGTATGTTCAGAGAGTTAAATATAGTGCGAGTTGATATAAAGCGGATGATGTGCGCGTTGTAATAACAATATTAATTGAGTTCAAGCACGAACAATACCACGCACACTCATCTATAACTCAACGGGGAATGGGAAATATATGACTAAATTCAGACCCAGTTTGATCACCGCAGCACTTGTCGCAAGTGGCATGACATTGGCGATGCCAATTTATGCACAAGAGACCAACGAAACACAAGCAAATAAAGATGAAGTTGAAGTTGAAGTAATTGAAGTCAAAGGCTTTTCTACTAGCTTAATTAAATCTTTAAATCAAAAACGTTTCGGTGACACGGTATCAGAACAATTATCTGCAGATGACTTAGGTGGTTTGCCAGATGTTTCAATGGCAGACGCATTAACGCGTCTACCTGGTATTTCAGCTGTCCGTACTGGCGGTCAAGCAGCTGAGATTAATATTCGTGGTTTATCCGGTGATTTCGTGTTTTCAACCTTAAATGGTCGTGAGCAAGTATCTACTTCGGGTAACCGATCGATTGAGTTTGACCAATATCCCTCAGAGCTAATTAACTCTGCAGCGGTATATAAATCACCTAAGGCATCGTTGATTGAAGGCGGTGTGGCAGGGACGGTTGAACTTGAAACAGCAAGTCCGTTATCAAATGATAAACAACACACCTTTGGCGCCAATGTGCGAGGCATGTTTAATGACCGTGCTTCTGAAGTATCTGATGCCGAAGAATATGGTAATCGCTTGAGTTTTTCTTACCAAGGTAAGTTTGCTGACGATACTCTTGGACTTGCACTCGGTTATGCGCGTTTATTCCAACCTTCAGTCGCTACGCAATACATTGGTTTAGCGCCTGGTGGCTTGTTGAGCGGTACAGATTTTATCCCAAGTGAAGGATTTGAGATCCAGCATAAAGGTGGTGAAGAAACGCGAAACGGTTATATGGCGGCAATCGAATGGGCGCCAACTGATAATTTCCGTTTAAAAGCAGATGGGTTCTTATCTCGCTTTGATTCAAAGGAATTTGCTCGTGGTTACCGCGTCAAATTAGAATCAAGCCAATCTTCTTATGATAATTTAACGGCCAATCCAGATGGTAATATAATTGGTGGTACTTTTTATCGTAACCCAGGCAGTTCAACGCGCGTTGAGCTAGTCAACGATGATAACCAAGATTTTGATGAAGTAGCCAGCTATGGTTTAAAGGGTGATTGGGATATATCTGATAACTGGTCTATGTCATTTGATGCGTCTTATTCATCTGCGGAGTCTAATTTCCGTAATGGCTTATTATGGTCATTGGTGGCTGAAGATGCAACGGTAGCGAATCCAGTTATCGATCAAAATGTATCAATTAGCTATTTGAACAATGGCTTAAATCTACCTAATGTGGGTTTCAGTCAAGCTGAAGCATTCAGTGATATTGATCGTGTCATGGTGAGTAAATACGGGATTTATCCGTACGAAAACAGTGATGAAATTGAAGCATTCCGTCTTGATTTTAAATATCAATTAGACAATAACTTCGTTTCTTCTATTGAATTTGGTGCACGTTATTCAGATCGTACTTACTCAAATGAACGTTCAGTATTTGAGTATGGCTCTGATTCTGGTTTCCCTAATTCAGCACCACCATTACGTTTAACCCAAGATATGGTTGAAGTCGTGGATTGGCAGGGTGATTTTGCTTATTTCCCAAGTTACTTATCCATTGATTTAGATAAAGCACTTAATGCATGGTTCCCATCAGGTATTCCACAACCGGTGCAATCATGGGGAACAGCGAACCCGGGCGTTATTAACAGCCCAACACCGGGTTTAGGTCCTAACACCGCTTGGTCGGTCACTGAATCTGGTTCAGTATTTGAAGAAGTCACCTCTGCGTATGTGATGGCAAATATTGATACGGAATTGGGTGATATTCCAGTTAGTGGTAACTTCGGTGTGCGTATGGTTGATACCAATCAATCTTCCACGGTATTACAAGATGTACAAGGTGATCCTGAACAAGGCGCACAATACATCACTGATGATGCAGGTCTGATTAATGATCAATTTGCTTCAAAAATTATCGGTGATACGTACACGGATTATTTACCGTCGTTAAACCTTAACTTCAAAATTACTGATAATGATCAGATTCGTTTTGCAGCAGCCAAAGTTATGGGTCGTCCACCGATCAATCGCTTGTTTGCCAATGCTAATGTGCGTGTGTCAGATGTATTTGGTTCAATTGATGAAGATACAGGTGATATTGTATTAACTAACCCGACGGCTGAAATAAATGGTTCGAGTACTAACTCACCATTCTTACGCCCGTTTTATGCGAATCAATATGATTTATCTTATGAGCGTTATTTTGATGATACTGATGGTGCATTAGTCGTCGCGTTGTTCTATAAAGAGATTAAATCCTTTATTGATACGACTGCCACACGTCCTTATGACTTCGCTGCCAATGGTTTTGATGTACCGACTGAAGTTGTGGTTACGGTTACAAATGAAGATGGTTTACCAGAGCTAAATAGCAACGCAGAACCTATTACTGTCACTATCCCAACAGTTAACGGGACTTATACAACAGCCCAAAATAACTCTGAAGGCGGTTATATTCG
>DBBN01000045.1 GCA_002292215.1 Glaciecola sp. UBA983
TTCTTCAAACTCAGCATCAACAACATCGTCATCATTTTTTGCTGATTGACCAGCATCACCTTCCGCTTGACCTGCTTCAGACTGTGCCTTAGCTTGAGCTAGTTCCATTAACTTTGAAGAGGCTTCAATCAACGCTTGTGTTTTCGCTTCGATTTCAGCTTTATCTTCACCGCGAGTCGCTGTTTCTAACTCAGCAATCGCCGCTTCAATTTTCTCTTTTTCTTCAGCTGGTAATGCTTCACCGGCTTCTTCGATTTGTTTCTTAATTGAACCAACCATGCCATCAGCAGAATTACGTGCTTGTACTAGTTCTTCGAATTTTGCATCAGCATCTTTGTTGGCTTCTGCATCTTGAACCATTTGGTTGATCTCTTCTTCAGATAAACCAGAAGACGCTTGGATAGTGATTTTTTGCTCTTTACCTGTATCTTTATCTTTCGCAGATACGTGTAAGATACCATCGGCATCGATATCAAAGGTTACTTCAATTTGTGGCTGACCACGACCTGCAGGACGAATCCCTTCTAGGTTAAATTGACCTAACGATTTGTTACCAG
Source organism: Glaciecola sp. UBA983 (assembly GCA_002292215.1). Classification (GTDB taxonomy): domain Bacteria; phylum Pseudomonadota; class Gammaproteobacteria; order Enterobacterales; family Alteromonadaceae; genus Opacimonas. The sequence goes on from DBBN01000045.1 coordinate 558, forward strand.
AAGCTTGCTTACGCTCACCTTGTAACACGTGTACCGTTACCGCAGCTTGGTTATCTTCCGCAGTTGAGAATGTTTGACCTTTCTTAGTCGGAATAGTCGTGTTTTTCTCAATTAGAGCAGTCATGACACCACCCATAGTTTCGATACCTAATGATAATGGCGTTACGTCAAGTAATAATACATCTTTGACCTCACCGGCTAGTACACCCGCTTGAATAGCTGCACCTGTTGCAACAGCTTCATCAGGGTTAACGTCTTTACGTGGCTCTTTACCAAAGAAATCCGCAACGTATTTTTGGACTAATGGCATACGTGTTTGACCACCAACCAAAATGATGTCATTGATATCAGATACAGACAGATCGGCATCAGATAACGCTTGTTTAAGCGGCACTAATGTTTCTTTAACCATATCTTCGACTAATGATTCTAACTTAGCACGTGTGATTTTAATCGCTAAATGCTTAGGACCAGACGCATCAGCCGTAATGTACGGTAAGTTCACTTCAGTTTGTTGTGCAGATGATAATTCGATTTTCGCTTTTTCACCGGCTTCTTTTAAACGTTGCATCGCAAGTGGATCTTTACGTAAATCAACACCTTGAGATTTTTTGAACTCGTCAACTAAATAGTTAATGACACGGTTATCAAAATCTTCACCACCTAAGTGAGTGTCACCGTTGGTCGCAAGTACTTCAAAAGTATGTTCGCCATCTACTTCATCAATTTCAATGATTGAGATATCGAAAGTACCACCACCTAAGTCATATACTGCAACAACGCTGTCGCCTGATTTTTTATCCATACCGTATGCTAATGCAGCGGCAGTTGGCTCATTGATAATACGCTTAACTTCTAAACCAGCTATACGGCCAGCATCTTTAGTTGCTTGACGTTGTGCATCGTTAAAATAAGCAGGAACAGTGATAACTGCACCCGTTACGGTTTCACCAAGAAAATCTTCAGCAGTTTTCTTCATTTTCTTTAGTACTTCAGCAGAAATTTGCGGTGGTGCCATTTTCTCACCATTCGCTTCTACCCATGCATCGCCATTATCTGCTTTGATAATATCAAATGGCATAATGTCGATGTCTTTTTGTACTTCTTTATCTTCAAAACGACGACCGATCAGACGCTTAATCGCGAACAATGTGTTTTTAGGGTTGGTTACTGCTTGGCGTTTGGCCGGCGCACCTACTAAAATTTCACCTTCGCTTGAATAAGCAATGATCGACGGAGTCGTGCGATCGCCTTCCGCGTTTTCGATAACTTTTGCTTTGCCGCCGTCTAACACAGCAACACATGAATTGGTCGTACCTAAATCAATACCAATGATTTTACCCATGGTCTATCTCCGAATATAATGTTCAATAATGTCTATACTTTTAATGGGGTTATTGTAATGAGTTTCAATACCTGCATTAAAAAATTTTTTAAATATTTATGCTTCTGTGTCTACCACAGGCGAATCGTTTTCAGGTGCTTTAGAAACCATCACCATTGCTGGACGTAATAAACGACCATTAATGATATAACCATTTTGCATTACTGCTAATACAGTATTAGGCGCAACGTCGGCCGATTCTTGCATCGACATGGCTTGATGGTGTTCTGGGTTAAAAGTCTCACCTTGTGGATTAATTACTTCTAATCCATTTTTTTCAACTGTACTGATGAATGACTTTTGCGTCATATCAATACCGTCTAAAATAGGTTTTAATGCTTCGTTTTCACGATCAGCAAAACGAATTGCATTTTCTAAATTATCAATTACCGGCAATAAGTCTCCAGCAAAACGTTCAAGTGCAAATTTACGCGCTTTATCAATTTCAGCAGCAGCACGACGTTTCGCGTTTTCGCCATCAGCAACAGCACGTAAAGCGCCATCTTTTTGATCTGATAATGCTTGCTTCGCAGCAGCTAATTCATTTTCTAATTCAAAAATACGCGTTTGCTCAGGACTCAGTGTTTCCACACTTGCCGAATCGATATCAATCGTTACCGATTCTTGAGTTTGCGTTTGGTTGTCATCAATTGGTGTTGCCTCAGGATTATTCTGGGCATCAGTCTTGTCTTGTTGTTCGCTCATACGTCCTCCGCGTGTGTCACTGTAAATATTCAATAGGACTAATAATGGGGATAGATAATGGAGGTTCAAGGGGAAATATTCGTTTTTTATCACATTTTTTACGAACTATGCTAATGTGACAAAACCGTTGTTGTAGATGTTTAAATTATATTATCAAGGATGTGTTAGCTATGTTCACCGGCAGTATGCTCGCTATCATTGTTGTTGTCTTTTTAATTGCATTACTATTAGTGGCAATCGCTGGAGAAAAATTTCCCCTCACGGATACCAAACAACAGATTGCCTATAGTTTAGCACTCGGTATTCATTGCACCACATGGGCGATGTTTGGCACCATATCACAAACGTCCCATTATGGCTGGAGTCTCATCCCCACTTATTTAGGCATGATACTGGCGATGGTGTTAGGGTTTAACGGCCTAAAGAAAGTTGCTCAATTTTCCATTCAGCACAATATCGCTTCTTTAGCTGACTTTATGAGTATTAGATTCAACCAATCGTTCGGTCTACCAGCACTTATCACATTAGTTTGTGTGGTGGGTGTCACACCCTACATTGCGTTGCAATTAGACTCGATCAGCTCAACGGCACAAATCCTGTTACCCTCATCGACGTTAGTGACAGATAATGTCAATTGGTTTGTGGCATTATCAATGGCTGCATTTGCATTATTTTTTGGTACCCGCAGTAAATCTCTATCGCCAAAACATCCGGGGTTGTTATTACTCGTCGCATTTACCTCTATCGTTAAATTACTCGCAATGGGGGCGATGACTTTGTGGGTCTGTTATGGATTGTTTGATGGGGTATATGATTTATTTCGTCAAGCCGTGGCGCATCCTATTGCTAACCAATCATTATCACATGATTTTGCATGGTCCAACTACAGTGTGTATGTCTTTCTTGGTGTGGTATCGATGTTTTGTTTACCACGACAATTTCATATGACATTTGTCGAGTTACCACAATTACAAGCGTTACACACCGCCCGCTGGGTTTTACCACTATATTTGTTGTGCATGAGTATCGGTGTGTTACCTATAGCCCTAGCTGGTAACATTATTTTAGCCCCACAAGGTGTCTCGACGGATAGTTTTACTATAGCCCTACCGTTATATGCCAACCAGAGTATGCTGACAATATTAGCCTTTATTGGCGGGTTAGCGGCGGCGATGGCGATGATTATTGTCTCAACGCTTGCATTGGGCATCATGATCGGGAATAACATTGCGACACCACTCTATTTTTTAATCCGACAAAAAAAAGCCACTCATCAACAGATCGTACAATTACATGGTTCGACTA
>DBBN01000072.1:0-2804 GCA_002292215.1 Glaciecola sp. UBA983
TCGAATTGCTTCACTTTTAAAATAATCACCAAAACTAAAGTTACCTAGCATTTCAAAAAATGTGTGGTGACGTGCAGTGTAACCCACGTTATCTAAATCATTATGCTTACCACCAGCACGAACACAGCGCTGTGATGATACTGCACGACGATAACTGCGTTGTTCTGCACCTAAAAAAACATCTTTAAATTGGTTCATACCTGCATTGGTAAATAACAGCGTTGGATCATCACTTGGAACCAGTGATGAAGATGCTACAGATTGATGGCCTTGTTGACCAAAATAATCTAAAAATGCCTGTCTAATTTGGGCAGTTGAACGCGTCATGGATAATCCTTTGAAGATGCAATTATAGATGCAGGGAAATGTTACTAAAAAAATTATCCCCATAATCTACCACAGTTTTTGTACGTAATTAAGACTATATTACTGTTATCAAAACAAAAATGATAAAAAGTTTAGGAAAAGCCATTATTTATCTATGCTAAAGTCTACAGCGTGAGAAATTTGCTCTTGATTAAATCCTCGATACTGCAAAAATCGCATCTGCTTTTGCTTTAGCGTCCAATCTGTTTCGGGCTCAATAGCGTATTTTTTACATTTAACGCGATACGCTAATTCAAACCAATCAGGTTCTATTTCTTGTAATGCATCACTTAACATATTTTCTGAAATTTCATGTGCGAATAAGGCTTGTTTTATTCGGGATAAACCTTGCCCTTTTGCGATACAATTTCGCACAAAATGGTAAGTAAACCGATCGTCAGATTGGATGTTCTTATCTACGAATTGCTGTAACACAGCCATAATGTCTTCGTTAGGTAACTCTAGTACTTGCAGTTTTTGCACTAACTCGGCATAACTATGCTCACGTTTGGCAAGTAAACGTGTCACTCTGTGGCGAATAATACGCTGTGGATTATCTTGTTGAATCGGAATATTATCAATATCCATTACAATGTTGACCTCATATAATGAACCGTTGCGGCTTGCAGCAGGTAAGAATAACCAATTATAAATAAAAAAGGAACTGACCTTGTCATTTACGGTATTAGCCTACACTGATATTAGCCAGATAGATGCGCAGATGTGGGATCGTTGTTTTGCTGAAAAAGGCGGACCTTGCCTAACCCATAGCTTCTTACATAGTTTGGAAGAAAGTCACAGTGTGGGCGGAGATACTGGATGGCTTCCTTATCATTTGTGTATTTTACAGGACGCACAACCAGTTGCGTTTTTACCAGGGTATATAAAAACCCATAGTTATGGCGAATATATTTTTGACCACGCTTGGGCCAATGCCTATTCGCATCATGGGAAACAATATTACCCCAAGTGGGTCAATGCGATACCTTTTACCCCAGTCACATCACAACGTATAGGCTGGGTGGATGCGCAGCCAAGTTGGAATGACCTTCCAATCATTATCGAGCAAGTTAAAACCTTTTTGTATGAGCAACATTACTCGTCAATGCATTTACTCTTTGCAAATGAGGCGGAACAAATCGCCTTGCAAAATGCACCTTTATTGCATCGTTTATCATTACAGTTTGAATGGAGTAATCAGAATTACACATCTTTTACCGATTACTTATCTTATTTTACGTCGCGTAAACGTCGTTCCATTAATAAAGAACGTAAAAAAGTGCAGCAGCAACAAGTCACAATTGAACGCTTGGCTGGCGCGGAAATCACTGCGGAGCACATGGCGTTTTTTTATGATTGCTATCGCGTCACATACCTAAAACGCAGCGGGCATGATGGATACCTCACTGCTGAGTTCTTCACACAATTATTTGATCAATTAAAAGACAATGTGTTACTGGTTTTAGCCAAACAAGACAATCAATATATTGCAGGTGCGATGTTCTTGTTTGATGATACACAGTTATACGGGCGTTATTGGGGCGCGTTACGTGAAGTCGATGGGCTTCATTTTGAATGTTGTTATTATCAAGGCATTGAATTTGCCATTGAACATGGTATTCAACGTTTTAACCCCGGCACTCAAGGTGAGCATAAAATATTACGTGGATTTGCCCCCACATACTGCCATTCATTTCATAGTTTAGCGCTACCGGATTTTGAAATTGCAGTGGATGATTTTTTACAACGCGAACGGATTGGGATCAAACAATACAAAGCACAATGCGATGAATTACTGCCGTTTAAGCAGGTTGAAGATGAATCATCCGAGTAAACTAATATGTAAATAGATATGTCTATCACCTAGGCAGATCAGGCGTTGATTGGTATTATCAAGGTGTTATAACTACTATATTAATAGGAATTTTAAAATAATGATGAAGAAAACAACAATAGCAACATTAGTTGCAGCGAGTTTCATACTCGGTGGCTGTACTGGCCAAGCCCCAACGACTAACACCCCAGCAGCAATAGAAGCTGTCGCAGCGAAAGCTGAACTAGGTTCATTTGGTGTTGAGTTAAGTGCCCGTAACTTAGATATTAAACCTGGTGATGATTTCTTTATGTATGCCAGTGGTAATTGGTACGACAATTATGAACTACCTGCAGATAAAACCCGTTTTGGTGCGTTTTCCAAGCTTGCAGAGCGTTCAAATGATGAAGTAAAAGCGATCATTGAAGATTTGGCTGCAAAAGAAAACTTATCAGGCACGGAAAAACTCGTTGCGGATTATTACAATGCGTACATGGACACTGCCACATTAGACAAACTAGGCATTACCCCGATTCAAGGAACATTAACCAATATCGCCGACATTACCGATGTTGCCGGTTTAACCAAAACCTTCGGTGAAGCTTGGTTAACGGGGACGACGACT
>DBBN01000072.1:2932-3640 GCA_002292215.1 Glaciecola sp. UBA983
CGTTTTGTCAATATTCGTAATGAATATCAAAACCATATTGCACAAATGTTAGCGTTTGCTGGTGTTAATGAAGCTGATGCGCTATCTCAAGCAGCAGCAATTTTGGCACTTGAGACTAAAATCGCTGAAATCCAATGGCCACGTGAAAAACGCCGTGATCGTGATCTAGCACTAAACCAATTTGAGCGTGATGCGTTTGAAGCTGAATATGCTGGGTTTGATTGGGATAGTTTCTTTGCCTCTTCTGGTTTTGCAATCCCAACGTTAAACGTACGTCAACCTGAGCCAGTCAAAGCGGCGATTGATTTGATTAACGGCGAAGACTTAGCGACTTGGAAAGCGTACTTAACTTACCATACGATTTCTAACAACGCATCAATGCTATCTCAAGATATTTATAATACTAATTTTGCGTTCTTTGGCACCGTATTAAATGGTCAAAAAGAGCCGCGTCCACGTTGGAAGCGTGCAATTAGTGCAATGTCAGGCACTGAAAGTTTAGGTTTTGCGATTGGTGAAATTTATACTGAACGTTATTTCCCTGAAAGTTCAAAAGCACAAATGGCTGAACTAGTCGAAAACTTACGTACGGCATTAGGTCAACGTATCGATGGCCTTGATTGGATGGGAGCAGAAACCAAAGTCAACGCGAAAGCCAAACTAGCTGCGTTCCGTCCGAAAATAGGCTATCCAGATCAAGGTATCGAT
>DBBN01000007.1 GCA_002292215.1 Glaciecola sp. UBA983
GGGACTTTATCGCTACCGGCGGTGACGTGTTGTATTTCGTTGCTGCCGCGCTCTTCCTCATGTGGGTATTGATGGTAGAGCGTTATTGGTACTTAACTTCAGTGTTCCCTAAAGTACGTGGCGATATTATCGCCCGTTGGGACGCTCGAGTTGATACTACTTCATGGTATGCGCATAGAATCCGTGATACATGGATTTCAGAAGCGTCAGACGCGCTTAACGCACGTATGTTGATTATTAGAACGTTAGTGGCTATGTGCCCGCTGATTGGTTTGTTAGGTACAGTAACCGGAATGATTACAGTATTTGAAACCATGGCAGCGCAGGGTACGGGTAACGCACGTTTGATGGCGGCAGGTATTTCAATGGCAACGATCCCGACAATGGCGGGTATGGTTGCGGCATTATCAGGGTTATTTGTGAGCTCTCGCTTAGAAGCTAAAGCGAAGATGGCACGCGAAAGCCTTATCGATAGCCTGCCTCATCACTAGAGAGAGATTATTATGGCTCGAAAAGTCAGAGAAGAAGAAGAAGATGCAGCAATTGATATGACACCGATGCTAGATATCGTGTTTATCATGTTGATATTTTTTATCGTCACGACAGTTTTCGTCAAAGAAGCCGGTATTGAAGTAAACAAACCAGAAGCATCTGAATCGTTTATGCCAAAAAATGCCAATATCTTTATCGCGATTACTGAAGATGGAGACGTATGGTTAGATAAACGCCAAGTAGATCCTGATTCTGTGCGTGCCAACGTTGAACGTCTTCTAGCCGAACAGCCTACGGACTACGTTATAATTCAAGCTGATGAAAAAGCGAAGCATGGATTAGTCGTAGAGATCATGGACCAAGTAAAAGATGCGGGAATCGATAAGATTTCGATCGCAACAAGGGGTTAATAATGGGACGTTTTATTGTTTCTATTCTAATTGGCGCCGGTATTGCTTTCACTTTGTTTGTTGTTATGGCCAAGCTAATAGAAAATACCAGTCGTCCAGCGGAAGAAGTTCCAGATACGCCAGTCATCGACATTGTAATGAGTAAACCGGATGACGATACGCAAACGCGTAATCGCGTTCCGCCACCGCCACCACCTCCGCCTCAGCAGCCGCCGAAAATGCAGCCTACTGAGCCTGATGATGTGGATCCAGATGCAGATGGCTTTAGCTTAAATGTCCCTGGTATTGATACAGGTGGTGTTGGTATTAATTTAGGTGGTGTAGGAGCAATGCGCCGTGATGGTGATGCAACACCTATCGTACGTATCGAACCTAAGTATCCAGTACAAGCTGCTCGTGATGGTAAAGAAGGATGGGTAAGACTGTCATTTACTATCAATGAACTTGGCGGTGTTGATGATGTTGAAGTCATTGAAGCTGAACCTAAGCGAGTATTTGACCGAGAAGCAAAGCGTGCTTTGCGTAAGTGGAAATATAAGCCTAAAATTGTAGACGGCAAAGCTGAAAAGCAATTTGGTATGAAGGTTCAACTTGACTTTAAATTGGATAAATCATAATGAAGAATTTATTTAAAGTAGCTGTAGTAGCAGCAACATTGTCGTCCTCTTTGGTCCTTGCTAATGTTGCGTACGCGCAAGATAGCGATGCCAAAAAGGCAGCACCTGCTCCTGTACTTCCGGTTGAGTGTCCAGGCTATAAGCGTGGCACAACACAGATCGTCGGTGAGCGTACTGGTAAAAAAGTACAACGTGCATTTGAAGCATACAATGAAGATAAGATTGCTGAAGCGATTCAGATTCTAATTGATATTGAAACTTCTGATACCTTCGACAAAGCTTATGTTGACCGTTTTGTAGGTAACTTATTAGCCGCTGAAAAAGATCGTGCGGATGAAGCATTAGTCCGTTTAACGGCGTCAGTATCGACCAAGGTACTGAATGACCGTGAACACGCTGATACCCTTCGTTTGTTAGGTGATTTGAACCTGCAAGAGAAAGAGTATGCCAATGCGATCAAATGGTATAACAAGTGGATAGACTTTACCTGTAAAGAAGATCCGGCAATTTATACGCGTATGGCACAAGGTTTTTATGAGTTAAAGCAACTTGATAAAATCATTGTTCCTGCGGATAAAGCTATTGCGTTATATTCCAAACAAGGCAAACCAAATAAAAACCCTTATGTGTTAAAGTTAACCTCATATTATGAGCGTAAAGACTACCCATCAACGGTAAAAGTAGCTGAAGAATTAGTTCGTCAGTTCACTGATACACCACGCTGGTGGACACAACTTGGTTTCTTTTACATGCTTGTAGAAGATTACAAGAAAGCATTGTCTACATTTGAAATGGCATATGGTCAGGGTTATTTGACTAAAGCATCAGAGTTTAAAGCGCTAGCTCAGTTATACTCTACTAATGATATTCCGTTTAAGGCAACGAAGATCTTAGAAAAGTATATTGGTAATGGTCTAATTGAAAAGAACGAAGCTAATTATTCGTTACTAGCCAATGCGCACCATGCCTCTAAAAATCATAAAGAAGCAGCGCTAAATTATGAAATTGCTGCCAAATTTGATAACAATGCTGATTTATATCGTAAGCAAGGTCTCTTATTGATGTCTGCTGAAGATTATAAAGGTGCCGTTGTCGCGTTCGAAAAAGCCTTAGAATTAGGCATTGAAGAACCTGGTCGTATACACTTTTCTTTAATGGAAGCTAACTTCTATCAGAACAAGTTCCGTACTGCATATAAGTATGTGCTTGAAGCTAAGAAGTCTAAGCAGTTACGTCGTAATGCGGAAGCATGGGCGCCATACATCAAAGAAAAAGCAAAAAATCGTGGTATAACAATCTAGGGTATCCTGGCGTTGTAAAACTGTGAGTTAGAATTAAAAAACGACCTTTGGGTCGTTTTTTTTTGCCTGATGGTTGACGGGCTGCAATTGCAGATGTCTGACGTTATAGCATCGCACGTAATAGCGATTTTATTTCTGTTATGAAGGCTTTTTTGTTGACTAAATGATGG
>DBBN01000051.1 GCA_002292215.1 Glaciecola sp. UBA983
ATCAGTCTGTTATAACGCAACGATTATTTGATGAACCTGCCATTCGGTTTTCTAATGATCAATGTCAAGCCTTACAGTCATTAATCACAGACCAATTACAGCGAGTCGATCCCGCCGTTATGTATTTTATTTCATGAGTTCTCACATTACCCAAAGGGTGACTATTATTGCAGTCCTTTCCGCGTTATTGCTGGTGTTTGCATTACTCTGTGCTTGGGGCGTCAATCAACAACATACCAAAGTGCTGAGCTTACCAGAAGACAAACCGGTCTATTTTGCCGTGTCATCAGGTACGAATCTGTATCAAGTGTTTGATCAATTAACCGCTGCAGGTTATCTATCACAGACCGATCTGTTGCGTAAGATCTGGTTAAAAACGAACCCGCAATTTACCCAAATCAAAGCCGGTTGGTATACATTATCACCTGATATGACCTTGTTGCAATTTGTGCATGATATCCATAAAGGAACGACCACCACACATCAAATTACCCTAGTGGAAGGACAGACATTGTGGCAATGGCTGGCGCAAATGGAAAAACTCGATACGATTGAGTTAGATATTAGCTTTGACTCGGATACTTATACGTATAGCGATACACAAGGTAATGTTTGGCGTGAGGGTTATGTTTTACCCGAAACTTATCAATATAATCATTTAAGTAAGGCAAGTGATATTTTGTTGCTCGCCTATGCCGCACAACAAGAAGTTCTTGCAACATTACTCAAAGACAATTCGTTACCACCTGGGATACACTCTGAACATGAATGGCTTACTTTGGCCTCTATCATTGAAAAAGAAACGGGTGTGGCGCATGAGCGCGAACATATCGCGGGTGTCTTTTTGAATCGGCTCGCTCGCCGTATGCGTTTACAAACCGATCCAACGGTAATTTATGGCGAGGGACCTGACTTTAATGGCGATATTACCCGACAAAATTTACGTGCTAAAACGCCTTTTAATACCTATGTCATAAAAGGGCTACCACCGACACCCATTGCTGGTGCATCCAAAGCTGCACTCGCATCGGTATTGAGCCCTAAGATCACTGAGGATTTATATTTTGTGGCAAAAGGTAATGGTGAGCATTATTTTTCAGAAACTTTGCAACAACACAATCAAGCTGTGAGACAATATCAGTTAAACCGTTCCGCAAAATAATAAGAGCACGTCTTGATGAGTATCCCTGGAAAATTTATTGTAGTTGAAGGTCTAGAAGGTGCTGGCAAAAGTACCGTTATTTCTGCCATTAGTGATGTCTTACGTGTTCATGATATTCCCTTTGTGTTGACTCGTGAGCCAGGTGGTACACCGATGGCTGAAGCCATTAGAGATTGTGTTAAACATGATTGGCAAGACGAACAAGTCACTGAGCAAACTGAGTTGTTGCTCATGTATGCGGCGCGCTCACAGTTAGTTGAAAATCGAATTAAGCCAAGTTTAGCAATAGGCCATTGGGTTGTGGGTGATCGTCATGACTGGTCCTCTTTGGCTTATCAAGGCGGCGGCCGTCAGGTTAACCAAGCACATTTAATGGCGATTCGTGATTTAACGTTGGACGGGTTTACTGCTGATTTGACCATCTATTTAGATATTGATCCGCAAGTCGGACTTGAGCGGGCTCGTTCTCGTGGTGAACTTGATCGTATTGAACAATCAGGCATTGCTTTTTTTGAGCGTGCACGAGCAACATATTTAAACTTAGTTGACCAGTCTGACAGTGCTTTACTCGTTGATGCGAGTCAAAGTATTGAGCAAGTTCGTGCTACGGTGATTAATCATGTTCAAGCATTTGTAAAAGGTTAATTATGTATCCTTGGTTTATTGCATTACACCATAAATTGATGCGCAGTGCAGCTGCACAATCGTTGCATCATGCATTACTAATTAACGCCAAGCCGGGTATGGGGAAGCATGAATTTGTACATACCTTAGCGAACGATTTATTATGTCATGCACCATTCAACTTAACGGCATGCGGCCAATGCCAAAGCTGTTTGTTAAACAACGCACATACGCATCCTGATCGCTATGTGATTGCCAGTGATAAACAAATATCTGTCAATGAAATACGTGAAGCCTTAGTTAAGTTACAAGATCACGCCCAATTAAGTCAACGCAAAGTATTGATTATTGAACACGCTGATACGATGACAGAAGCGGCGGCTAATGCATTGTTAAAAACACTCGAAGAGCCCACTGATAATACCTATTTATTATTAACGGTGAGTGATATTCAACGATTATTACCCACGATACTTAGTCGCTGTGAAAAAAATAGTGTTACTGCGCCCAGCGCTGCTGAGATCACTTCGTGGTTACACGAGACTCATCAACAAACGGTTGCCGAGGACATGATGCGTGCCTATCAATATGCACCATTGAGTATCGCTACGGCGCTGTTGGAGACCCCTGAAACCAATTATTTGAGCTTTAAACAAGATCTAGGTGCGATTAAAAAAGGACAGATGCACAGTGTATCTTTTGCCCAAAAATGGCACCAACAGGCATATCAGTGTTTAGGTTGGTTACAACTTATGCTGCAAAGCAAATGCCTGAATGCTCCTGATGACGCTTCGCGCTTACATTATTTAGATGTATCTGAATTTGTGCGTATTGAAATGCAACGTGTCCATCATCAGGGCATTAATAAACGTTTAGTCCTTTCCCATGTCATCGATAAAGTAATGAGTTAACCATGTTTGTAGATTCACATTGTCATTTAGACAAATTAGATAAAAATCCCGAAGAATTAGCCCAAGCCGTAGCTTATGCCCATCAACGCGGTGTCGAGCATATGTTATGTGTTGCTGTTAGCGTTAAAGAGTTTGACAGTATGTTAGATACAGTTAAGGATTTTGCAAATGTATCTGTGTCCTGTGGTGTTCACCCTTGTTATGAAGAAGACATGACTGATTATGCCACCTTACTCGATTATGCTCAGCGTGAGCAGGTTGTCGCAGTAGGGGAGACGGGTTTAGATTATTATCACTCGACGGATACCAAAGCCGTTCAGCAACAAAGTTTTATTGATCATATTAAGGTGGCTTCTGAAGTTCGTAAACCACTTATTATTCACACTCGTAACGCACGTGAAGACACGATTGAACTTTACCAAACACATATGAATGAACATACAACAGGTGTCCTTCATTGCTTTACTGAGTCATTAGAAATGGCGCAACAAGCAATAGATTTAGGTTTGTACATTTCATTATCAGGTATTGTGACCTTTAAATCGGCAAAAGAACTGCAAGAAGTCGCAAAAATGATCCCCATCGATAGGCTATTAATTGAAACAGATTCACCTTGGTTAGCACCCATTCCATATCGCGGTAAGCCAAATCAACCTGGATATGTAGTTGAAGTCGGTGAATTTATTGCCCAGTTGCGTGGAATGTCTGTAACTGAATTGGCTCAACAAACAACGGATAATTTTTATCAGTTGTTTAATACAGTACCACGTAAAAATGCCCAAGTCTGATATGGCGTCTTTATTAAGTAGCTGGCGACAGCGCTTAGCTCGTTCGTTGCATCTTGGTCGCAGCAAACCGCATGCACGTTTTGTGCAATTAGCTTCTCTTGGTGAAGACGGACGTGTACAAAATCGAACGGTAGTCTTTCGAGGGTTTGTGCATAATACTGATCAGATTATTATGATTACCGATACTCGTTCGGATAAATATATAGGGTTACAACAACATCCTCAGGTCGAACTTTGTTGGTATTTCGAAAAAACGCGAGAGCAATATCGTGTGAATGGTGAGGTGCTCACTGTGACGAGTGAGTCTCTCGATGCTCCGTTAAGAAAACAGGTGTGGCATAGTTTGTCTGTTTCCGCTAGGGAACAGTTTTATTGGTACTTAGATAAAACGGATGTTGATGGGATAGTTGCTAAGAGTCTTATTCCAGAAACATTTTGTGTGCTGCTGTTACAACCTTTGCGCGTTGACTATCTTTATCTTGGTGAAACCCATCAACGTACAATTAGCCAATTAAGCCACAACACATGGCAAGAAAAACCCATAAACCCATAGCAGCGATGATATTGGATAGGTGAGTTCTCGTTCGGTAAGCAAGCACTACCAAGGTCCAACAATAACATTATCTGTGTCTTTAATTACATCTAAAACTGTTACATTGACTTGATATTGTTGTGCAGCTTGTTGAATTAGTGTGGTCTGAACAAGACTAAACTGATGATTTTCTATATACACACTCTGACACTCCCCACTACTGATAATTTTCATTAACCAAGGAAATACGAGTTCTTGAATGGGTTTTTGAATACGAATACCGCTAGACATATCACTCGCAAACTTAATTGAATCACTCAATAAATACTGCCATTTAGCACGCTGATGTGTAACTGCATCTTGAGATGCACCATATTGTAATGTGTTAATTGAGTAGATTTGATGTAATGATTGATTGGCTAACATTGGCAAAGCCTTGTTTATTTATACAGTGGTTATAAATATAGTACTGTATAAATAAACAGTCAATCTTTTTTTATAGTATGACCAAAATAATTGCTTTTGCGCCGGGGCTATCTCCTACGCGTATTAGATATCTTGGCGATTTGGACTAAACAAGCCTTGATGCATTCTACTGGCAAACTCATCGGTCATACCGGCAATGTAGTCAGCTATAACGCGTTCGCCTAGCCCAATCTTTGCTGCACTATGCCAACGCTGTAGAGTATTACTTGGTAGTAAGCGTTGTGGGTCTGAGTTAAATGCTTGGAATAATTCCATTACGATTTGTTGGCCTTTATATTCCATGATTTGCACTTCAGTATGATTTATCACATGTTTACGCACATAATTTTTAAAGTGCTGTAAACACGCTTCTTCGACTTTAGGAAGTTGTGCTTGATAATCAATTAAAGAGGTTTTAAACAATTGCTGCTTGTGGATATTGATAGCGGTGATGAAATTATTAACTAATGCTCCAATCGCATTTTTACGGCGATAACTTTCAGGACTAAAGAGTTCTAGCGCATACGTATGAATCCGTTGTGCCAAGCGTCCGTCATTTTCTTGAATTGGCTTTACCACTTCTTGTTCAAAGGAACTAAAGGTTACTTTATTCATAACAATAGCATCTTCTAAATCATGTATGCCATATGCAATATCATCGGCTAATTCCATGACTGAACAATCAAAACTTTTATAGCAAGTTTTGGCATGTTTACCTTCACGCTCTTCAATAGTCATTAAAAGAGTGCGGTCTTGCTCATCGATTCCGGATAATAACCAGTCAAATACGGCTTTATCGCATTCATATAACCCTTTCGGTGGGATATACGCATTGGCAGTTATCTCACGAGTTGAACGCGCTTTACATTCTGGATAAGGAGCAGCAAGGGTGTCTATATAGTTAGGGTATTTGACCAAGCCTAATAAGGTACGTCGACTAAGGTTCATGCCATTGTTAATGGTGTATGGCTCTAATTTTGACACAATCCTAAATGTCTGAGCGTTGCCTTCAAATCCTCCATAGTCACGCATCATATAATTGAGCGCAATTTCGCCGCCATGTCCAAAAGGAGGATGGCCAATATCATGAGCTAAACAAATGGTTTCAATCAATTGACCATCCAACCCTAATAATTTTGCTTGTTCAGGATATTTTTGGCGTAATTGCTCTGTAATACCCGCGCCAATTTGCGCAGCTTCAAGAGAGTGGGTGAGTCGGGTTCTAAAAAAGTCACTTAAGCCAATTCCATGGATTTGAGTTTTAGCTTGGAGGCGACGAAAAGCGGCGGAGTGCATAACTCTAGCTTTATCTCGCTGAGCAGCACTGCGGTGGTCTCCATCGCGAGTATCTGTGCGCGGTTGGTGGCGTTGATCCCAAATCAAATGTGACATAGTGACTGTTGTTCCTTGTAAATATAAAAAAGATATCCCTAGACTATTTTCAGGCTTGCTCTGCGCTACAATAAGCATGAATAAGTTGATAAAGTCGATCTAATTGCAATGGTTTAGTGACGATATCACTAAAACCATAATGGGTTATTACCGATTTATCTTGTAAAGTAACATCGGCAGTTAACGCTAAAATTGGGACTGTAGTATTAACTTCTCGAACGGCTTGACACATTTCGATGCCATTGATGACTGGCATATTGATATCAAGGATGAGTAAATCGACGTGTTCGAGTTCACAAAACGCAGTAAGCGCTTGTTCGCTGTCATCATACATATAAATGTTGGCGCCTGTTCGATTTAATACTTGTTGAATTATCACTTGATTGGATGAGTTGTCTTCTGCAATGAGTATGGTCATATGACTTAAGTCGGGTGCTTGTATATTCTCCGACCGAACCTTCCTGTCAACTGTCATAGCCGTAACGGGCAACGGCACTTGAAAGATAAACTCAGTGCCTACACCTTCTTCACTGAATACGCGCAACGAACCATGCATCAATTCAGTTAAGCTGGAACAAATTGCTAAGCCTAATCCTGTACCACCATAACTGCGAGTTGTGGAGTTATCAGCTTGTTTAAAGGGTTCAAAAATACATTGTAATTTATCTTTAGGGACGCCTATGCCTGTGTCACAGACAACCAATTTAATACTTTTCTCATTGCCTGATAGTATGACTTTTACGGTGCCTTGATGCGTAAATTTGAGGGCATTTGAAAGCAAATTATTAATGATTTGGGTGAGTCGGATTGGATCTCCAGTTCGATATGGGTTTAGCTCTTGACTGATTGATAGTTGAAGATCTATTTCTTTATCTAATGCCATCTTGAATTTATTGAACGTAGAGGTCACTACTTCATTAATATGCAGAGGGATGTTTTCAATCGTCATTTGCAAGGCATCAATTTTAGATAAATCTAAAATATCATTAATGATATTTAATAAATCTTTTGAAGAATCTAACGCCATCTCGGTTAGGCTTAATGAGTCCTGATCTAAATCATACGTGTTCAAAATCTGTAACGCACCCATAATCGCATTCATAGGTGTACGTATTTCATGACTCATATTAGCCAAAAAACGAGTACGTGCAGCAGTTAACTCTTGTGCTTTAAGCATGTTTTTTTGAGAAATGGATGCTTGGTTAATGATTTCTCTTTGTGTTATTTCTGATTCAGTCGTGTCAACACAAGTGCCTAATATACGAATGTTTTGGTTATCATCATCATAATAAAATTGAGCATGAATGCGAACAAAAGCAGTCCGACCGTGCGGTAATATTGTGCGGCAAGTAACATGTATGGTGTTGTTTTCAGCTAACCCTTTAGCACCGGTGTTGAATTTTTCAATAAAGTTGTAGCGATCTTCATCATGAATTAACTGAGTCCAATCATTAAATTGATTCATTGAAAAGTGCGATGGCAGCTCAAAAATAGCTTGCATCGATTCATCCCAATACAGATGATCATTGGTAACATGATAATCCCAAGTACCCGTTGCTGAGGCTTGCAGCGCTAAATCGACCCGATCACGAAAAAATGCATCTTCAATCGTTTTTTTATGTTGCTGCGTAATGTCGCGGATAGTACCAAAACGGCGAATGATTGTTTGTCCGGAAAATTCAGCATCCATCGAAATGGTTAATGTTCTGACTTGACCTAGTGTGTTTTGTATATCAAAAATACCGCTAAAAGATCGTTGGTGGTGTTCTAGAAAACGAATAGATCGAATTAGTTTTTCTAGACTGTTAGGTATAAAGAAACCACTATGACTTTCTGTTATTGGCTGATAATTAGTGTCACAATTAAATATAGTATAGACATAATCACTCCAAACCATGGTTTGGGAGGCATATTCAAATAAACCTGTACGTGTTGTTTGCTCGATTAAGTGATGATATTTACTATATAGTTCCATATGTTAGGTTAATCCATTGCCTTTATATAATGGTAATTAGGGTTAAATTGGATGTTTTGCCAATTCATCAACTCCGACAGAACAGTTTTCTTCGAAACAATCACGAAAATACTGAACTTCGGGCATATCTTCAGAAAAATGCT
>DBBN01000040.1 GCA_002292215.1 Glaciecola sp. UBA983
TCATCAGAGCAATACAAACTACTCGATATATTATTAGCTGAAGGCAACCTCGGCTATAAATTAGCATTGTTTTTGCTGGTTGGGATCGCACTAGCCTTTACGCCTTGTGTCTTTCCCATGTATCCGATTTTATCGGGTTTGGTGATCGGACAAGGCACTAATATGTCGTTGTCGCGCGCATTTGTACTATCTTTTGTTTATGTACAAGGTATGGCAATCACCTATTCTATTCTAGGCCTGGTGGTGGCTTCCGCTGGCGTTCAGTTTCAAGCAGCACTACAATCTCCGTTACTACTCAGTGTTTTTATCGGATTATTCGTCATTCTCTCCGTAGCATTATTTGGTGGATTTGAAATCCAACTTCCCTCCGCTTGGCAAGCAAAACTCAATGGAATTGCTAATAAACAAAGCGGTGGCAATCTTGTCGGTGTCTTTGTAATGGGCGTTATTTCTGGATTAGTCGCCTCTCCATGTACTACCGCACCGCTAACGGGAATTTTATTATTTATCGCTCAAAGCGGAGATTTGTTACTCGGATTTTCGGCTCTGTATGCGTTGAGTTTGGGCATGGGTATTCCATTGATTATCTTTGGCATGACCGGGGGCAAATTATTACCTAAAGCCGGTCATTGGATGAACATCGTCAAAGTAACCTTTGGCTTCATGATGCTCACCGTTGCGATCTTATTTGTTGAACGTATTATTATCCATCCGCTAACCGATTTATTGTGGGCGGGCGTCGGTCTGGCATTGTTTGTGTATTATTTCACTTTAAACCAAGCAACTGAAACTACATTTGCCAAAGGAGTGCGCAATGCTGTAATCATTACTGGCATATTGTTGTCCTTTAGCTATGGTTATCAAGCTATAGTCCCGCCATCGATGCAAACTCATATCGAACAAGGACAAAGCTCAACACCGTTATCAGCCAAAGGTCACCCTGAATTTATGGTGGTAAAGGATCTCGGTGACTTAGCGGCCAAAATAGAACAAGCCAATGTCGCCGGTAAAACTGTCATGGTCGATTTGTATGCCGATTGGTGTGTCGCCTGTAAAGAATTCGAAAAATATGTTTTCCCCGATAGCGCAGTGCAAGCAGCACTCGCTAACACAGTGTGGATGCAAATAGACATGACCGATAACACGCCAACTAACTTAGAGTTTCAAGAAGCATTTGATGTGATGGGACTGCCAACTATCTTATTTTTTGACCACCAAGGCAGTGAACTTACCAAAGCACGGATAACAGGCATGTTACCTGCTGCAAAATTTGCCGCTCACATAAATGGAATATTTGCCGATAAAAACAAACAACTTGGTGTGCGGTAAAAACAACAATTAATCAATAAGGGCAAACATGTTAGGGATAATATTTACAAATCTTGTGGAAATGATTGAAACCAGGGTGTCTTATGAAATGGCTGATGAGATATTACAAGAAGCTAACTTGTCATCTGATGGCATATTTACTTCAGTGGGACATTATCCATTGGAAGATGTGGTAGAAATTGTGACATTACTATCAAAAAAACCGATATTCCTCCCGATGATTTGATCTTTGCCTTTGGAAAATATCTGTTTGCCAAGCTCATGGAAGGACATAAACATATCGTCTCTGCTGACGTGACGTTATTCGAATTACTCGCTCAATTGGATTCAAAGATCCATGTGGAAGTCTTAAAATTATATCCAAACGCGACATTACCCACATTCAGTATATTGAATGTGGGTCCAGGAATGATTCAAATGCTTTATCAATCTCCGCGTCAATTAGAAACGTTAGCCTCAGGTTTGATCCAAGGTGGAGCTGAATATTTCAACACTAAGGTGGATGTAGACATGGTTATTGTGCAAACTGACCCGTATAAAGTGAAAATAACCGTCAAACAGGCATAAACTTCGCTTAAAAAGCGGTTATTCACCAATATTCCACCTGATAAGACCAGTAATTTACTGCGTAATCTAAAAAAATCACTATAATCCGTTATATCTTGCACGTTAAACACAAGATATAAGGATTATCGTGAATATTCTCATCTTAAATGGACCAAACTTAAATCTTCTAGGTAAACGCGAGCCAGGCTTATATGGCTCCCAAACTCTAGAGGATGTCATGACCTATTGCGGGCTTTATGGCAAACAACTAGGTCATTCGATCAGTCATTTTCAGTCTAACGCTGAACATGAGCTCATTAATGCTATTCATAATGCAATGAATTCCGTGGATTTTATTATTATCAATCCAGCTGCCTTTACGCATACCAGTGTTGCTCTGCGCGATGCATTATTAGGGGTTAATATTCCATTCATTGAAGTCCATATTTCCAACGTGCATGCCCGCGAAGAGTTTCGCCAACATTCTTATTTATCCGATGTCGCCGCAGGGGTTATCGTCGGTTGTGGTACTTATGGCTATCAACTCGCTATTAATAGTGCCGATCATCAATTTAGTCATCAACAGAAAAACAGGTAGAACGTCATGGACATTAGAAAAATTAAAAAACTCATCGAGCTTGTCGAAGAATCTGGTATCTCAGAATTAGAAATCACTGAAGGTGAAGAATCAGTAAGAATCCACCGTGGTGGTGTTGCGCCGATTGCGCCAGTCTATGCACAACAACCTGCACAATTTGCTGCACCAGCACCTTTGGCAGCTGCAGTAGCTCCTATTGCTGAAGCGGCGCCTGCTGCACCAGCAGGTCACACAGTAAAATCACCAATGGTAGGGAGTTTCTACCGTGCTTCATCTCCAGAAGCTAAATCATTCGTTGAAGTTGGCTCAAAAGTCAGTGTAGGTGATACCTTATGTATCATCGAAGCAATGAAGATGATGAACCAAATCGAGTCTGATAAAGCCGGTGTGGTAACAGCGATTTTAGTCAATAATCAAGATGCTATTGAATTTGACCAACCTTTATTTGTGATCGAATAAAACGGGATTGCTAACATGTTAGATAAAGTCTTAATTGCTAACCGTGGTGAGATTGCATTACGCATCTTACGCGCGTGTAAAGAACTTGGTATCAAAACGGTCGCCGTACATTCTACTGCTGACGCCCAACTCAAGCACGTATTACTCGCTGATGAATCTATCTGCATAGGTAGTGCTTCAGCCAAAGAAAGTTATTTGAATATCCCCCGCATTATTGCTGCGGCAGAAGTCACCAACTCAGTGGCGATTCACCCTGGATACGGTTTTTTAGCTGAAAGTGCCGAATTTGCTGAAGCCGTTGAAAAAAGTGGTTTTATATTCATCGGTCCAAAACCTGAAACCATCAATTTGATGGGCGACAAAGTATCTGCGATCAACTCTATGAAAAAAGCTGGCGTACCATGTGTACCAGGCTCTGATGGTCCATTGACAGCAGATACTGAGCGCAATAAAGCCATCGCTAAACGCATTGGTTATCCTATCATTGTCAAAGCCTCCGGTGGCGGTGGTGGTCGTGGTATGCGTGTGGTTCGCAGCGAAGCCGATTTAGAAGAATCAATTTTGATGACCAAAGCGGAAGCGGGTGCGGCGTTTAATAATGACGTGGTGTACATGGAAAAATTCCTTGAAAACCCTCGTCACATTGAAATCCAAGTATTAGCTGATGGTCAAGGCGGTGCGATCCATTTAGGCGAGCGCGATTGCTCCATGCAACGTCGTCACCAAAAAGTGGTTGAAGAAGCTCCTGCGCCAGGTATTTCAGACCAAATGCGGGAAAAAATCGGTGAACGCTGTCGTAAAGCCTGTATTGAAATTGGCTATCGTGGTGCTGGAACGTTTGAGTTTTTATATGAAAACGGCGAGTTCTATTTCATCGAAATGAACACTCGTATTCAAGTAGAGCATCCGGTATCAGAAATGATCACTGGCGTTGATCTGATTAAAGAACAATTACGTGTTGCTGCTGGTCAGCCTTTATCACTTGATCAATCTCAAATAAAAATCAAAGGTCATTCGATTGAGTGTCGAATCAATGCCGAAGATCCTGAAACATTTATGCCTAGTCCAGGTAAAATCAACATGTTTCATGCTCCAGGTGGTTTAGGTATTCGTTGGGAATCACATATTTATTCGGGTTATTCTGTACCGCCTTTTTATGATTCCATGATCGGTAAACTGATCACTTACGGTGAAAGCCGCGATGAAGCCATCACGCGTATGCGACACGCGTTAGATGAGTTAGTCATTGATGGGATTAAAACTAATATCCCACTCCAAAAATCGATTATGGCTGATGAAAACTTCTTTGCTGGTGGCACTAATATCCACTACTTAGAGAAAAAACTCGGACTAATCTAACTGTCCAGCTTCATTGAACGATATCGTTTGCTTAACCATGTGTTAATCATCTCTTTATCGTTTGGATGAGCGACTGACTGACAGGCAAGTACATAACCTTGTGCTTGCTCTGTCGCTGTTAGTGTATTGTTCGCATCCTCCGTGCTAGCATACTCCCCCACCTCGATTTTAATTTTACATTTTCCACAGATGCCTTTTTTACATAAATGTGGCAGTGCAATGTTATGTCTTAATGCCGACTCTAATATCGTTTCTTGCTCTAATTGAGTGTGGGCATGTTGGATTTCACCCAGATGCTGATCATAACGGTGCCATGCAATACGCGGATTAACATGGTGTACCACATGACTGTTTTGCCCCAGTGTCAGCCATTTTGCTCCCATAAAATCATAGGCATTGGTTCCAGTATAACTATCTTGTTCTGTGTGCGGATGATGCACGATATGATCAAATACCCATGCCAAAATAATACTCGTTATCCAAGCAGGTAACACTGCATATAATGCTAATTCAGTCAGCCACTCAAATCTAACACATGACCCTATAATAAGAGCCCACACACAAAAATACAGACTAGATGACAAGATATTAGTAATCGCTAATTGTTCTTTACAGAGTAGCCGGGTGTACCAAACTAAATAATGAAAATTCAAAATAGTGCATTTGCCCAATGCGATGAGTGGGTTGCGGGCGTGACAAAAATAATCTGGATCGCGTTTGGGCTCATTTAAAAATGCATGATGCTGCAAGTGAAGTGTCTTAAATAGTGAACTAGGAATAATCACAAACGGTAATGCCGCGACCCATCCAATGCTATCGTTAAGCCATGTGCGCTGCTCATCGCCTGAGAATAAATTGTTATGGACAGATTCGTGCACGACGGTAAACGCAACATAGACTAAGCCAATACTGAGCATAATATTTATTACTGCCGGCAGGATATGGAATATGACACTGGCGAGTAGCAAACAATACCCCACCATACCAACACCAAACAATGCCAACGTTAGCCAGTCATAACGTAGCCAACGGTCTGGTAAGAAGTGTTTATAGCTTAATATGCTTGGTTTGAGAGTAAATAAGTTCATATATACCTGAAATTTTCATGGTTTCGTTTGTTTATTTGTAGAAATTATAGGCATTTAATACGGTTAAGTTTGACTTATGGTGACAGGCTTTTGATTTTTAACGACATAAAATTGATTTATTACGACGATTTATTGATTTATTGCGTCAACATGAATGGTTTTATGTCCACAGTGAGCATACATAGTGTATTTTATCCTTAGGATTTTTAAGCCCTCTTAACAGGACATGAAAATCATAGGGAAAAAAATTGGAGGATAGTATCTATGCAGCATTATATTTCTAATCATTTTTTACGGCATTTTGTAAAGTTAACGCGTCAGAATAATCTCGATCCTGTTGAATTATTAAAAGCCGTAGGCTTATCTAAAAAAGTAGTTACCCAAGAGTACTCCGTACTTCCTCTAAGGCAATTTGTGACATTGCTCACCCATACACGGAACCAGCCTCGTGGTAAGTCCATCGCGCTGCTCTTAGCACAACAACAAGATATATCGGTGTTTGGTCCATTGATCCCTAAATTAGAAGACTGTCACAACATACAAGCATTATTAGACGTGTTGCAAACCTATGTACAAAGTGTCATTCCAGGCTTAAGTATCAGCCAACAGCAGCATCTTGATAACTTCATGGTAAGTTTTTCTCATGATGATCCTAATATCATGCATAACAGCGCTTTTTGTGAATATGCCGTGTCATTTGCTTTTCATTTATTACAACAGATTATTGAAATGCCGTTGAGTATTCGCAGTATATTTTTTCCAACGGCGGAACCGAGCCCTAGCTTTATAAAGCATTACCAAGGCTTGTTTCATTGCTCGATTGCTTTTAATCAAACACAACTAGCACTGTGCTTTCATCCTGATATTCTGTCATTGAAGGTGAATAATATTGCGCAACCGCTCAAGACCAAAATATCGCAACAAGCGCCTCAAAACCAACATATCGGCACTAAAATAGAAGAGTTAATCTCGATGGGACTGGCCAGTGGCAATGTCAGTATTGATGTGATTGGGCATAGTTTAGGATTACATCCGCGGAAGCTTCAGCGGCTTCTGGCCAAAGAAAGACTAAGCTATTCGCAGATCCTCGACAACGTCAGGCAACAACATGCTTGGCAATATATTACGCACACGCAATTTGATATGTCGAGTATTGCTTATATGTTGGGGTATAAAAACTTGGCAACATTTAGCCGTGAATGCAAAAAATGGTTCGGGGGAAGTCCAAGTCAACTACGTAAAATGACAGATCAATAACCAAAGGAAACAACCATTACCACTTTATGGATATCTTACTCGCCATCTTAACTCATAAAAGACTCTACATATCGATTTACCCACGATTATTGTTAATAAATATGGTATAAATTAACATAGATTTAATCATTTTTTGTGGTATGTATTTTGAAAAATTTTGTTTCCGTTGCTGCTTGGCTCGTTATTTTACTAACCTTAAGCGCTTGTGGTGGTGGAGGAAGTACTGAACCTACACCAGCACCACCGTCTAACCCTACCCCGGTTATTGAGCCTACAGATCTAGGTACCGATTTAAGCAAAATCAAACCACTTTATGATGCAAATTCCATATTAGAGTCAGGTAGTCGTTTTGTGCGAGACGATGGCGTGTTAGTGACCCGTATCGGCGATCGGGGTCGTGACCGCCATGCTAAAGACAATAGCTTAAATGATCATTATGATCATTACTTAGCCCATTATTGGCAATACCGTACCGCGCGGATCCAGTTAGAAGATTATGTACTTACTGGTAAAAGCCTGATACGTGCTACTTTTATAACAGAAGCACAGCTAGGCGCAAGAGAGTTTAGAGTATGGTTTTGGGGTCGCAACACCACCGGACAATTTCATTTCAATCCACAAAAAGATGAATCGAAAGTCAGCCCTGACGAAACCGGTGTTGTGTTTGTAGACAAAGGTACTTTTAACGAAAATTTCGAAAAAATAAGTGATGAAGGGATCCAACATAAATATAGCTTGAATATTGTTAATCAATGGAAAAATGGCGGACAATTTCAGCCTGAGCTTAGTCCGGGCACCAATATGGAATTTGAAGTAAGCCAATTTTTATTGAATCCACCGGCTGGTAGTCGATTAAATTATTACGGTACTTCTTTTGTTTATGTTGTCGGTCAGCTAGGAGTCGCGCCTTTTGAATGGCAACGAGGTGTTGAAAACGACGGTGGTTCTAACGATGGAACTCCTATTCCAAAAAAAGGCTTATTAGGTGGTCAAACATCACTGGGCTATAACTACACTAATGAACCTGCAGGCCGTTTTATGCAGATGGCCACAAACTTAAGTCATGAAAATGCTCAGCCCTTTGTCGAAGGTCGGCGTGTCCATCACACCAATTTTGAAGATGGAAGCCACGATGAACGTCACGACAACCCTATATGGGAAGAACAGGTCGGTAAATTAGGTGGCCGATATATTAACCATTCTTGTGCGGCTTGCCATGTGAGAAACGGCAAGGCGCTTGTTGCTGATGTTGGCGAGCCACTTAATTCATGGGTTTTTTTAGTGGGTGATGAAAACGGTGATCCCCATCCTGATCTAGGTAACGTATTACAAATCGATCAAACTGGTGCAATTACCCACGAAGGTTCGGTAGCCTTAGGCCCTTGGACTGAGCTTGATAACGGCTTGCGCACGCCAAATTATGTTTTTTCAAATGCTCAGCCAGCTCAATTTTCAGCCCGTATTGCTCCACAATTGGTTGGCCTAGGTTTGTTAGAAGCAGTATCCGAAGCGACAATATTAGAATGGCTCGATGAGAATGATGCTAATAATGATGGCATATCGGGCAGAGCTTCGGTCGTCATAGATCCTGAAACTGATGAGCAGAGGCTTGGCCGCTTTGGTTATAAAGCTGCTACCTTTAGTGTTAAGCATCAAGCTGCCAGCGCCTTCAATACTGACATGGGCGTTATGACGAGTATGTTACCTAATCCTGACTGCGGCTCACAGCAAACTGATTGTGGTGAAACAGGGGTAGAATTAGGTGATAATGAGGTCAATAAATTAGTTAAATACTTAAGTTTATTAGGTGTTGGTGCTCGTCGTGACTACGACAACTTGGCTGGAGAAACTTTATTCAGTGATGCCGGTTGTGCACAATGCCATCGCCCTACTATGACGACTAGTGAATATCATCCGCTTGAAGAGTTGCGTAATCAAACCATTTATCCTTATACCGATATGTTACTGCATGACATGGGGCCGGGTTTAGCTGATAACCTTGCTCAAGGCTCGGCATCTGGTGCCGAGTGGCGTACAGCAGCATTGTGGGGTTTAGGTCATGCAGAAAATGTCATGCTTGGCGATAGCAAGGGTAATGACACCATCTCATTATCGCGAAACATCAACGATATTAATCGTATTGGATATTTGCATGACGGTCGAGCGCGTTCAATCGAAGAAGCTATCTTGTGGCACGGTGGCGAGGCGCAAGCTTCTAAACTATTTTATGAGAATATGCCACAAGATGATAAAGATGAGTTATTGGCATTTTTAAGAAGTTTGTAATTTTAACCGATACTGTTTCCTCTCTATCAGACTGATTGTAGTGTTTGCATTTCAATCAGTCTAGTCAAGCTAGATACATCACATTTGTTGGCAATCGAGTAGGAGGAGAGTTTACACTCTCCGTCCTCTCACACCACCGGACATACGGTTCCGTATCACGGCGGTTCATGGTAGATACTTGAGGCGCTGATAATAATCGATTAACGATACTAACCTAAGGTTATCGAAGAACTTTTTTGGTAACGCTTGGTTTATGTGTGAAGCGCCTGAGTTAAACCAAGGTCCTCTTCCATTTACCGCGCTCATTGCTGCTCTCGTTTCATCTATACCCAACGCGATTAAACGCTTGATACGCGTATAAACACGTTTCCATTGTCGCCATAGTATTTTGCGGAGATGGCGGCGGAGCCAACCATCTAAGTCCAACAATATATTTTTGACGTTAATGTAGCGGAAGTACGTTATCCACCCTCGTAGTTTCAGGTTGAGCTTTTCCACCGTGCGGTTTATAGACCATCCTTTCGCGCTACGAAGCGTCTGTTTTACGTCCTTCTTAAACCGTATTAACACCGCAGGCGCTATTCGCAGTCGGATATTTTGTTTTCGATTGCACACACTGTACCCCAAGAACTTTCGTTGCCAAGGCCGACCCACATCACTTTTCTCTTGGTTTACCTTGAGTTTCAAGGTGTTTTCCAAGAAAGTCGTGACACTTTGCAATACACGCTGCCCTGCACGCTCACTTTTGACATAAATATTACAGTCATCCGCATAACGGCAGAACTTATGCCCTCGGTCTTCAAGCTCGTTATCTAAGTCGGTCAGTATAATATTTGATAGTAATGGTGACAACGGCCCACCTTGCGGTGTGCCCATTGTTCTCATATTGACCTGTCCATTATCCGATATGCCCGCCACCAGATATCCACGGATTAACTTCAATACCGCTTTATCTTTCACATGACGCGCTATTCGCGACATCAAAATGTCGTGATTGACCTTATCGAAGAACTTCTCTAGGTCGATGTCCACTACCCATCTATTACCTGCTTCCATATACCTACGAGCTTGCTGGACAGCTTGTCCAGCGCTGCGATTTGGCCTAAATCCATAACTGCTGTCCGAGAACTGCTCCTCGAATATAGGACTTAGCACCTGATGTATCGCTTGCTGAATGAGCCTATCCAACACCGTGGGAATGCCTAGTTCGCGTTGCCCACCTCCTGCTTTGGGGATACTCACCTTTAACACAGCTTGTGGACGGTAGTTGCCACGCAATAACCGTTTCTGCCCCTACCGTGTCATCGAACGTTCGGCTCTCAATCCATCTACCATGTTCAGCCCTTCAGTTAACGGTAATCAACCTACTATGGCCTCTGCTGACTTCTATTGCCCCATCCTGATATCTCGCGATAACAGTAGCCAATGGCAGGCCAATAGACCTCCCAAGGTAATGCGCGTGACCTTCACACTTATGCCTGCCGTATCTACGTCCGCAGTGTCTGGACAAGTATTGGGCTTTGAAGATATTGGCCTTCTCACCCACTGCGACCGCCTAATATACGATTTCTGTTCGTCAGGCCAGTGCTTTGCTTTCAGCTTTCTTCAGATTTCACCTCACGATGAACACCCTTGCCGTTCAGCTAATTATTCCCCTTGTCGGGCTAATAGTGGACTTTCACCACCAAGTCATCTGACCGCCACCACGCGTGTCAGAACAGCACCCAGAACGGGCGCTACGCGCCATACTTGGCGCACCAATAAAAAAGGGTTCACAATTTATATTGTGAACCCTTGTAGGTTTTTTAATAATTATCCCATACCGTTAAGTATGATTATGTCATTATTGAGCTGTTATGGTAACTTCATCAAAATAAGCCGTAACTTCACAACCTTGCACTGCCCCACAAACAGGTTGCAATAGTATAGCTAACCCAAACTCTGTATCGGAGCCAGCAGTAGTATTAAAGGTATACTTCGTCCATTCTGCGTTAGGCACTACGGATGCAAGTTGATCTGTTTTACTAACCCCAGCTGACGATTCGCTGAACAACAATGCATT
>DBBN01000054.1 GCA_002292215.1 Glaciecola sp. UBA983
GCTCTACCAGCTGAGCTATTCCCGCTTTGTCTTTAGAGAAATGGCCTCTCTCTGAAGAAGTGCGTGCATTGTACCTTCCAGATAAAAACTGTCAACAGTAAAAAGCACTTTTTTTTAAGTTTCATGCTAAATAATGATTGAATGCATTATATTTACACAATTCGCGCATTTAATCGGCGCTATTTAGCTCTTTTCAATGCAGGTACAGCTGCTGCAGTATAGACCCACATTGACCACAACGATAAAATAGTGGCTGCGTACAGTAAAATATATCCTAAACTCACCCAAAAAATTCGAAAGTCTAAAAAGTATTCCATCCCCGAAAGTAAGCCAATTAAGGCAAGCATTTGAGCGGTTGTCTTACATTTACCGATGAAACTCACTTTTACATTACTACTTAAGCCCATCTGCCCCATCCATTCGCGTAATGACGACACATATACTTCACGTGATAATAAAATAATCGCAGGGATCGTAATCCACAACGTTTGATATGTGTGAGTAATCATAATTAATGCGGTAGCGACAATTAACTTATCTGCGACAGGATCCAAAAACGCGCCAAAGGCACTGCTTTGTTTTAATTTTCGAGCCAAGTAGCCATCAAACCAATCGGTAATAGCAGCCAACCAAAAAATAAATGCACCGGCTTCATGTGCCCAGCGCCAATCAAGAAAATATACAATGACAAAAACAGGTATAAGGACGACGCGAAACATGGTGATAAGGTTAGGTAAAGTATACATATACTACTTATTAAGGTTAGGTATGTAGGTGATCATATATGATTTCAGCCAGTTGAGCACTAATTCCTGGTACTTTTTGTATTTCATCTTGACTCGCTTTTTTCAGACCTTGTAATCCGCCCATGTACTTTAATAGTGCTTGACGTCGTTTTCCCCCTACCCCAGGAATAGATTCTAAGGTAGAAGTCGTTTTTATCTTTTGGCGACGATTGCGATGCCCTGCAATCGCAAAACGGTGGGATTCATCTCGTATATGTTGAATCAAATGTAAGCCCGGTTGGTCAGGATTCATTGGAATAATGTCGTGTGAGCCAGCCATGATTAATGTTTCAAGTCCCGCTTTACGACTTGTGCCTTTGGCTACCCCTATTAATAATGGTTTTTTAGCATACGGCCATTTATCAAAATGGGCTTCTGCTTGGCCTAGTTGACCCTTACCACCATCAATAAACACGATATCAGGAATTTTATCTTCATCTTGTTGCGTGTATTTGTACCTACGCGCTAATACTTGTGCCATCGCAGCATAATCATCCCCACCCGTAATGCCTTCAATATTATATAGACGATAATCAGACTTTAACGGTCCATCACGATTAAACACAACACATGAAGCGACGGTCTGTTGACCCGAGGTGTGTGAAATATCAAAACATTCCATTCGTTGTATTGGTTCATCCCGCTCAATCACAGATTCAAGATCTTTATACCTAGCAAACATCGATTTTTGTTGAGTTTGTTGGCTAATCAGCGCATTTTCTGCATTTTTATTTGCTAACTCTAAATAACGGCGTTTACTGTCACGTGCACCACTAAAGAATTTAACTTTATACTTGGCATGTTCACTGAGTGCATCCGCTACGGCATCTTGCTCAGGTAATGCTTGAGGCAGAACGATTTGTTTTGGGATCGTTTTATTCCCAGCCAGATAAAATTGCAATATAAAAGACTGTAATGCATCATCAATACCTAAGATAGTTGGGATCTTTGGAAAAAATGATTTTGCACCCAGTAACTTACCATCACGCACAAACATAACTTGAACACATGCTCCGCCGTGTTTATACGCAAATCCAAAGACATCCATTTCCTCTTGTGCACCACTCACCCATTGTTGTTCTTGCACTTTACGCAAGGCACCGATTTGGTCACGCACTTTTGCAGCTTGTTCAAAACGTAAATCAATACTAGCTTGTTCCATTTGTTTGACTAAGGTATCTATCACTTGTTGATCTTTTCCCTTTAAAAAGAGCTTAGCTAACAATACTTGTTCATCATATTCTGCATCCTTTATATGCCCTTCTACACAAGGCGCACTGCAGCGTTGCATTTGATATTGTAAACACGGACGAGTTCGCGCGCGATAATAAGAATCTTCGCATTGACGGATTGGAAAAATCTTCTGAAACGTGCGTAAGCTCTCTTTCACCGCCCACATGCTAGGATAAGGCCCAAAGTATTCGCCTTTTTGCTTTTGTGGTCCGCGATGCATAGAAATTTTAGGGTGTTTATGATCTGAGATAAAAATAAAGGGATACGATTTATCGTCTTTTAGTAATACATTATAGCGTGGACGATATTTCTTGATGAAATTGTTTTCAAGAATAAACGCTTCAGTTTCACTGCTAACGACAGTCACATCCATACTGGCAATTTGTGACACGAGTGCTTGAGTCTTGGAGTTATCGTGTTTCGCTTTAAAATAGCTCGACACGCGTTTCTTGAGATTTTTAGCTTTACCTACATAAATAACATCTTCCTGACTATTATACATGCGATAAACACCAGGATGGTGTGTCAGTTTTTCTAAAAACGGTTGGTAATCAAATTCTATATTCAGTGGCATTATTATTAAATATTATAACGTATCGGAAGTGATCAACTTATAGCGAAGTGCTAAGTGGGTTAATTCAACATCCGTGCTGATATCTAACTTTTCAAACATGCGGTACCGATAAGTATTGACGGTTTTAGCACTGATATTTAACGAGTTAGCGATCCCAGGAACGCGTTGCCCTTTGACTAGCATTAAGGTAATTTCTAATTCACGATCAGATAACTGCTCGAACGGATTTGAATCGTTAAAGTCCAATTTACCAATCGCTATTTGTTGAGCAATATCAGGAGCAACATATTTTTGACCCGCAGCGACTTTATGTACTGCACGGATCATTTCTTCTGGTTCAGCATCTTTAGTAATAAACCCAAATGCACCCATTTGCATGACTTTTGCTGGAATTGGATTTTCGCTATGCATTGATAAGCAAATAACGCGTGTATTTTCAGACATACGCTCGATTTGTTTGATCGCTTCTAAACCACCAATACCTGGCATTCTTACATCCATCAAAACAATATCAGGTGCATCTTTACGACAATAACGAATGGCATCCTCACCACTTTTTGCTTCAGCAACTACTACAAACCCTGCAACTCTTTCTAGAATTAAACGAAT
>DBBN01000059.1 GCA_002292215.1 Glaciecola sp. UBA983
ATGGCTGATGCAACAACATTAACTGAAGCCGGTTATGTGGGTGAAGATGTTGAAAATATTATTCAAAAATTACTGCAAAAATGTGATTACGATGTAGAAAAAGCGCAACGTGGAATTGTGTATATCGATGAGATCGATAAGATTTCACGTAAATCTGATAACCCATCGATTACTCGTGATGTCTCGGGTGAAGGGGTACAGCAAGCGTTGCTTAAACTGATTGAAGGTACGGTCGCATCGGTACCACCTCAAGGTGGTCGTAAGCATCCTCAGCAAGAGTTTTTACAAGTAGACACGTCAAAAATCTTGTTTATTTGTGGTGGTGCGTTTGCTGGTTTAGATAAAGTTATTGAGCAGCGTTCACAAAAGGGTGCAGGGATTGGTTTTGGCGCTCAAGTCAAAAACTCTTCAGGCCGGAAGGCTGAAGGTGAGTTGCTTAAAGAAGTCGAACCGGAAGATTTAGTTCGTTACGGTTTGATTCCTGAGTTTATCGGTCGCTTACCGGTTGTAACTAGTTTAGAAGAATTGAGTGAAGAAGCTTTAATTCAAATTTTAACTGAACCTAAAAATGCGATTACTAAACAATACGGTGCATTGTTTGCATTAGAAAATACTCAGTTAGAGTTTCGTGATGATGCGTTAGCAGCGATTGCCAAAAAAGCAATGGACCGAAAAACCGGAGCTCGAGGCTTACGTTCAATCGTTGAAGCGGTATTATTAGAAACAATGTATCAGTTACCTTCGACTGATAACGTGAGTAAGGTAGTCGTAGATGAATCCGTTATACAAGGTGAATCTCAACCTATTTTAATCTACGACCGGGCCGACCAAGCGGTTGGCGCAGAGTTGGATTAGCAGTTAGATTAATAAATAGGCCTGGTGACAGGCCTTTTTTTTACAAAAAATACCACTTATTTTAATTCTATGATTGAACTTTCTCATCTTTGCCACATATTAATACAATACACTTTATAAAAAAGAGAACAAAATGACAGAAGAGCATGATCAAATGGATATGCCGATCCTTGCCTTACGCGATGTAGTTGTTTACCCGCATATGGTTATTCCATTATTTGTTGGGCGCAATAAATCTATTCAGTGTCTTGAATTTGCAATGGAAAACAACAAGCAGATTTTCCTTGTCGCTCAAAAAGATGCCAGTATCGACGAACCTACAGCAGATGATATTTATACTACTGGGACTATTGCCACTATTTTGCAGTTACTTAAACTGCCAGATGGTACGGTCAAAGTACTAGTCGAGGGGTCTGTTCGGGGTTCAATTTTAAAATACGATCAACATGAGCCATTCTTTAAAGGTCGAATCTTGTCGATGATTGATGAGCCGGTTCCTGAAAGTGATCAAGAGGTATTATCACGCACGGCGATTTCTCAGTTCGAAGGGTATGTTAAATTAAACAAAAAGATCCCACCTGAGGTGCTGACTTCGTTAACGGGTATTGAAGAAGTTGCTCGTCTTGCGGATACTATGGCTGCTCACATGCCTCTTAAACTATCGGAAAAGCAAAAAGTGCTGGAGATGGTCAAAGTTGAAGAACGTTTAGAGTATTTGATGGCGTTGATGGAAGGCGAAATTGACTTATTACAAGTTGAAAAGAAAATCCGTACACGTGTTAAAAAGCAAATGGAAAAGTCTCAACGAGAGTATTACCTCAATGAGCAAATGAAAGCGATTCAAAAAGAATTGGGTGAGTTAGATGACACACCTGATGAGTTCGAGGCATTAGCACTGAAAATCAAAGAAGCTAAAATGCCAGAAGATGCGCTAGATAAAGCGCGTGCGGAATTACAAAAGCTAAAAATGATGTCACCAATGTCCGCAGAAGCGACGGTGGTGCGTAGTTATATTGAATGGCTCACCAAGGTACCATGGCATAAGCGCAGCCCCGTTAAGAAAGATCTTGCTCGTGCACAAGAAGTCTTAGATTCTGACCATTACGGTCTAGATAAAGTAAAAGAACGAATTTTAGAGTATTTAGCCGTACAGCAACGTGTGCGTAAGCTCAAAGGTCCTATTTTATGTCTTGTTGGTCCTCCTGGTGTAGGTAAAACCTCATTGGGTCAATCCATCGCCAAAGCGACAGGGCGTAAATATGTCCGTATGGCGTTAGGTGGCGTCCGGGATGAAGCTGAGATCCGTGGGCATCGTCGTACTTATATCGGTTCGTTACCGGGTAAGCTCATCCAAAAAATGGCAAAGGTAGAAGTAAAGAACCCGTTATTCTTACTGGATGAAATTGATAAAATGTCATCGGATATGCGTGGCGATCCTTCTTCTGCATTGCTTGAAGTGTTAGATCCTGAACAAAATTCAAGCTTTAGTGATCACTATTTAGAAGTGGATTACGACTTATCAGATGTCATGTTTGTCGCGACATCGAATAGCATGGATATTCCTGGTCCTTTGTTAGATCGAATGGAAGTAATTCGTTTATCGGGTTATACCGAAGACGAAAAACTGAACATCGCTAAGCAGCATTTAATTGATAAGCAAATTGAACGCAATGGTCTCAAAGCCAAAGAGCTGACGATTGAAGACTCGGCCATAGTTGGGATTATTCGTTATTACACTCGTGAAGCCGGTGTGCGTAGTTTAGAACGTGAAATTTCAAAAATATGTCGTAAAGCGGTCAAAATGATCCTCCTTAAAGAAACTAAAGCGCCAGTTATCGTGAATCAAGATAACCTAAATAAGTTTTTAGGTGTTCAACGTTTTGACTATGGTCGTGCGGAGAAAAACAATCAGGTTGGTCAAGTCAATGGCTTGGCATGGACACAAGTAGGGGGGGACTTACTCACTATTGAAAGTACTTCCGTCGTTGGTAAAGGCAAAACGACATTCACTGGTTCATTGGGTGATGTGATGCTTGAATCGATTAAAACGGCAATGACAGTTGTGCGTGCAAGAGCGGATAAATTACGTATTAATAGTGACTTTCATGAAAAACGTGATATCCATGTTCATGTTCCTGAAGGCGCTACACCAAAAGATGGGCCAAGTGCTGGTATCGGTATGTGTACCTCTTTAGTATCTTCATTAACCGGAAATCCGGTTAAATGTGATGTTGCCATGACGGGTGAAATTACGTTACGTGGAGAAGTGTTGCCTATTGGCGGTTTGAAAGAAAAGCTGCTAGCGGCTCATAGAGGTGGAATTAAGACCGTTATTATTCCAAAAGATAATGCAAGGGATCTTGAAGATATCCCTGAAAATGTCAAAGCTGACCTAGATATTCATCCTGTGCAGTGGATTGATGAGGTGTTGGAATTGGCGTTGGAAAACCCAATTGCTCAAATTTCAATCAAACAACCAGCATAAATTGATTAAAAAATAACCTAGGTTTGTTTTAAGGCCCAAGTTTTTTGACATTTTTTTTAAAAATCGACGGAAATGTTAATTTTTTTAAAATTAGGGCTTTCAACTTAGTCAAATTGTGATACCTTAAGTTCATTAGTTGCTTGAAGCCCTTTATTTTATTGAGTTCAGCAATTAAAACTTGAAGCATTAATTGTCCATCTTAATATTTAAGATATTCAATATAATAATAAATGTGTATTTTAATAAAAATAATGTAGGGGATCTTACGTGAATAAATCTGAACTAATCGAAAAAATTTCTGAAGCTGCTGATATCAAAAAAGTAGAAGCTGGTCGTGCATTAGATGCATTCATCGATGCGGTTACTGCTGAATTAAAAGCTGGCGGTTCTGTACAACTTGTTGGTTTTGGTACTTTCCAAGTACGCGACCGTGCTGCTCGCACTGGCCGTAACCCACAAACAGGTGCAGAAATCCAAATTGCAGCTGCTAAAGTTCCTGCTTTCAAAGCTGGTAAAGCATTAAAAGACGCGTGTAACTAAGACCCGTATCTCTTATTCAAAAAAGGCTCTTTTAAGAGCCTTTTTTATTGCCCAAAAACCGCGTAATTACTAGCGATTCGTTGCATTTTCGTTTATCATGCAACGCTAAAATTTTAACAATAAAAATCCTCACGGAGTTGGCAGAATCTTATGTTAGAGAGAATGAGAGAAGGACTACAAGGTCCTTGGGCTATGATTATCGTAGCGCTTATCGTATTGAGTTTCGTATTTGCTGGTGTTGGTAGCTATTTAACTGCGCCAGTTGAAACCGCTGCAGCAAAAGTTAATGGCGAAGATATTTCTGCACGTGCACTTGATCAAGCATATCAAAATGAACGTGGACGTTTAGAATCACAATTTGGTGAAGGGATCAGCAGCTTATTTGCCAATCCTGACTACTTAGCTAATTTCCGTCAAGGCGTACTTGATCGTTTAATTGCTGACAAATTAGTTGAACAAAAAGCACAAGCTCTAGGTTTACGTGTTTCTGATGCACAAATTAAAGAAACGATTGTGAACATGCCTGAATTCCAAGTTGGTGGTACGTTTAACAATGACCGTTATTTAGCGGTATTACGTCAAGCGGGTTTTCAAGTGGATGATTTCAGAAATTACATGCGTAACACTATGACTAAAGAACAGCTTTCTCGTGCGCTATTAGCAACAGATTTTGTTGTACCTGCCGAAGTCATTACCCAATTGAATCTTGGTCGTCAAACGCGTGATGCAAAATACGCAACGATTGCAACAGCTCAATTTGTTGACGGTATTGAATTATCTGATGAGCAAATCAACAACTACTATCAAACTAATATCGATAGTTATGACACACAA
Source organism: Glaciecola sp. UBA983 (assembly GCA_002292215.1). Taxonomy (GTDB): domain Bacteria; phylum Pseudomonadota; class Gammaproteobacteria; order Enterobacterales; family Alteromonadaceae; genus Opacimonas. Next base: position 4,715 of record DBBN01000059.1, read on the forward strand.
GAGCAAGTGAGTGTGGCTTATGTTGAATTAGATGTCGCTGACTTATTACCAACAATTACAGTCACAGAAGCGCAACTGCAAGAGTACTATCAATTTAATATTGCTAATTACCGTGCAGATGAAAAACGTCGTGTATCGCATATTTTAATCGAAATGGGTGATGATGCGGATGCGGCTTTTACTGCGATAGCTGAAGTGCAATCTAAGCTTGCAGCTGGCGAAGATTTTGCAACGCTAGCTAAAACATATTCTAATGACACGTTCAGTGCTGAAAATGGCGGTGATTTAGAATATGTGACTAGCGGTGATATGGATGCAGCGTTTGATGCTGCGGTATTAGCGTTAGCTAATGTTGGTGATGTTTCTGATGTAGTTGAAACTGAGTTCGGTTTACATTTAATCAAGCTAACAGAGCTTGTGCCTGAAGAAATCACGCCTTACAGTGATGTGGTTGCACAGATTACTGAAGCGGTTAAGCAAGAGCTAGCAGCTGAAGAATTCTTTTTACAGCAACAAACATTGGCTGAATTAGCATTTGAAGTGCCTGATACCTTAGAAGAAGTGTCTGGCGCATTAAATAAGCCGGTTACGACTACTGAGTTATTTACTGCCAATACTGTACCAGCGTTACTAAATAATGCTGCGGTATTAGCAAATGCGTTTTCTCAAGAATTTATTGAAGCGGGTTTGAACTCAGATGTGATTGAGCTAAGTGACGAGCATGTGATAGTGATGCGAGTTGCTGAATATGAGCCACAACGCACACGTGCGCTTGCAGAAGTGCAAGACCAAGTAGAAGCGTCATTACGTGCTCAACTAGCCCAAGAAGCCGCGCTTGCTTATGCTCAGCGTTATGTTTCGGCTGCTGATGCCGAACAAGCGACTATTTTAGCCGAGAAAAACGTCAGTTTGACTGAGCTTTCTGCAGTTGGTCGTACTGGTGCAACTGATATTGACCAAGCTGCGGTAGAAGTACTATTTACTTTGTCTCAAGGTAACGCGCAAGCGACGGTAACACTACCTACTGGTGATGTTGCAATTGTTGAGCTGGTAGCGGTTAATGACTCTGTTGAAAAAGATGAAGGATTAGGTGCTGAATTACGTAACCGTTTAACCGGTCAACGTGCTCAAGCTGGATATCAAGCGTTTGTTGATGCATTAAAAGCAGATGCAGAAATAGTAGTATTAAATAACTAATACACTGTTAACAAATAATAAAAAAGGCGTGATAGGATAACTGTTCACGCCTTTTTTGTAGCTGTTGATTAAGCGTTATTGATGTTGGGTGAGAAATATCATCACGGTATAAAAAATAGCGATGACACCACTAAGGATAAAAATATAGAGGAAACCTTGTTTACCCTGTTTGAGGGTATAGTCGTTGGCACGAAGATACATAATCCAAATAAGACTTAATACGAGGGGAATAATAAACAATAATCGAATCACTAGCGCAATACCTCTTTAAAACATACTTTCACAATTAATATCTATTACGCACGAATATGATTTAAAGGTCAACGTTTACATTTTATATCATGTTATTTTGGATTGTGCTCGATTCTTTTTCTCCAGTTATATAACGCTTATATTTCTTCGGTTTTAACATTTGTATATCCACCATGACTAAGCCATCAACACAATTATTAAAATTAGGATCGATATTAAAAGCATGATAATGAATGCCTTCAGGCTGAGCAATATCACTGTATTGCTTGAATAAAGTCGGAACAGCATACCCCATATTCGCTAACACATGCTTAAAGTGAGTGAACTCGGTTTTATAGTCGTCACCGTTAAATTGTGTAGAGGTTAACTTTTTACGGACATATGGGATAGTTGCTTGAGCACAAGGCAATGGCGCACCAAAATACAATGAATAGAACGCAATAATTAACTGCTTAGCTTCATCGGGGTATGTATCAGATAAACTAACTGGGCCAAATAAATATCGGTATTTGGGATATTTACGAATGAATGCACCGATCCCAACCCATAAATAGTCTAACGAACGTTTACCCCAATATTGCGGTTGCACAAAGCTTCGACCGAGCTCAAGTCCTTGTGAAAAATAGGGTTGCATATGCTCGTTATAATCAAACAATGTCGCGCTATATAGCCCTGTTTTATGCTGTGCTTGACTTAATTTAGCCGCATCGGCAAAGCGATATGCGCCAACGATTTCAAGTGCATCTTTATCCCATAAGACCAAATGAAAGTAATGAGGATCATATTGGTCGATATCGCGTTTATGTAGCGTCCCTTCACCGACAGCACGAAAAGATACTTCACGTAAGCGGCCTATTTCACGCATCAAAGCACTCGATTCAGTATGTCGATACAAATAAATCGCTTTATTGTCTGAGGTTTGACCTAATGCTTCACATTGCTCCTGAAGTTCGCGTAATACTTGTGCGCGATTTTCAGGTAAGGCAATAGGGGTTTGAGTTTGAAATAGTGGTGTTTTATCAAACCCGACAGCATACAGATGCTTTTTAAAAAGCTTAAGCAATGATTTTAATGGTAAATGAGGCAGTGTGTATGAAGAAACAGGGATCAGTTCACCAATACGAATAGGGAAGTGTGCCTTACGCTGTTTAAACATTTCTTTAACGAGTAAGACTGTCGATAACGGTTTGTACAACATCGATAAACTATAAAATAATGGCGAATTTTTAGCATCAATGAACATCGGTAAAATGGGTGCTTGGTGCTGCTTTGCTATGCGATAGAACCCACTACGCCATTTTGTGTCACGCACCCCTTGTGGGCGTAATCGTGATACTTCACCAGCAGGAAACACTAATAATGCCCCCTCATTGCTTAAGTGTTGTTTAATTTTATCCATATCTTGGCGCGCGGTTGCACCCGACATATTGTTGACCGGTAACAACACGTTATTTAATGCGGTAACACTCATCAACATTTGATTGGCCATGACTTTCACGTCGGGACGCACTTCATGGATCATTTTTAGTAACGCCAGACCATCCAATGATCCTAGCGGATGGTTAGCGATAATGACGACTTTACCTGTGGTTGGAATACGCGCCTTTTCAGCATCCCTAACAGAATAAGTGACGTTAAAATAATCCAACACTTGTTCTACAAAATCAATACCGGATAAATGTGGGTATTGTGCGACAAATGCTTTGATTTCCGATTCATTTAGTAACTGCCGGAGTAAATAGATTAATGGCTTGGCAAGGACGGGTTGATTGGCAATTTGCGGGTATTGTTTGTAAATAACATCTGCGACTGAAAACATTTTGTACACTTAATAAAACTAACAAAGGCACAAAATAGTGTATCAATATGACAAAAGGGTGACGCAGGTTTGATGGTTATATGACGATCCTGCGTCGGATTTATTACAGTGCTGCTGGGCGTGGATCAAAATCACTCATAGCCATATAAGCAGTGACTAATGCCCAAATAGTTTGGTTTTGACGCAGCTCATCAGGATTGATTTTATCTAAGGTATCATTCGGTGTGTGATGATAATCAAAATAATAATACCCATCTTGTTTCAGTGCAATAACAGGCACACCGTATTTCGGTAGCATAGAGACGTCAGGACCACCGTTAGTATCATTACTACCCAGCTCAACGCCTAAGGATACTAAACGTTGATACAGCGCCTTGGGTTGTTCACGGACAGCATCAGCAAAACGTGTATCCATACGATAAATACTTCCTGCACCAAAATCAGATTCAGCAGCCATGATGATGTTAGGCAAATCGGCTTTGTTAGTGCGCACATATTCATATGCTCCAATTAAACCTATTTCTTCGGCTGCAAAGAGAACAACTCTAATGGTGCGCTTAGGCTGACCGACTATGGTTTTAATATGATTAGCCGCAGCCATCACAATACCGACCCCTGCGCCATCATCTAGCGCGCCGGTACCTTCATCCCATGAATCTAAGTGAGCACCAATCAAAATAACTTCTTCAGGACGTTCACTACCCGTAATTTCACCAATTACATTGTAAGAAGTCTGCCAGCCGGCATCTTTTGCTTGCATATTTACAGCAAGACGCACCGGTTTATCTTGCTCAAACATCGCTTCTAACACATCTGCATCGGCAGTAGAGATTGCACCTGCGGGTATTTTGGCAACATTATCGTCGTAGCGCATGACACCAGTGTGTGCAAAGCGCGAATTATCCGTACCCACTGAGCGAATAATCACCGCTTGAGCGCCCAGTTTAGCCGCTTCAACCGCACCATTTACGCGGTTAGGGACGACTTTTCCATAAAAACGACCGGCTTTATCACGTTGCATGCGGGTATTTAAAAATACAATTTTTCCTGCTATAGACGCAGCATCCGCTTGGGTTAATTCGTCCAGTGAACCAAACATGACAACTTGTGCATCTAATCCGCCATCAGGCGTTGCAATTGAGCCACCAAGAGCCGAGATAACCAGATCTTGTGGATAGGGGGCGAGTACTTTGGCATCGGCAAAACCTCGTTCCCAATTACGTACCCTAACAGGTTGTTTGTATATTTTATCAAACCCTAATTCGGCAAATTTCGCTTCAGCCCAAGCAACAGCTCGCTTATCACCTTTTGAACCTGCAATCCGTGGACCCACTTCTACGGTTAATGATTTAACAATATTAAATGCCAAATCACTCTGTTGAGAATGGCTGATAAGAGGTTCTAATTGTACTAATGAGGTATGATTTTGCACTAGTGGCGATGTTGTTTCGACGGCTACTGGATTCGCATTAGGCGAGTGAAATACGCTATTTTGCGAAGCATTACAGCCGATAAGCAATGCACTTGCGCTCAGTGTAACCGCTGCAAATAGATGAGATGTTTTCATGAATGTCCCTGTGTCGTTATTGTTATTAATTTACTATATCACAGGTGCATTATGCGGTGTTGGACTGTTGAATTTCAAGCACAAAAAAAGCACCCTAAGGTGCTTTTTATCAAAAACGTATCTACGTTAGATATAAGGCTTAAATTAAAGCGCTTTAATCTGTGCAGATAAACGGCTCTTATGACGAGCAGCTTTGTTTTTGTGGATCAAACCTTTGGTCGCCATGCGATCAAGGATTGGTGTTGCAGTTGCAAGTGCCGCTTGCGCGCCATCTTTATCACCTGCTGCAATTGCAGCAAGTACTTTCTTTATGCAGGTACGGGTGAAAGAGCGACGGCTGGCATTATGCTGACGACGGTTCTCGGCCTGAATTGCACGTTTTTTAGCAGACTTAATGTTAGCCACTGTGAACTCCGAAAAAAATTCATGTAAAATTTAGGGCGCAGATTATCTATTTTTAACTAGTTATTGTCAATGCCTTTATGCGCTTTTTTATTAGTACTGTACACAAGGCACTAACTTAGTGCTAATCTATGCGCACTTTATCACCAGATCTCAATCTTTTATGCTGTTAAAATCAGGCATTATTGTCAGTGTTATGACACTGTTATCCCGCGTTCTAGGCCTTGTCAGAGATGTGGTTGTGGCAAATCTTATGGGGGCAGGGGCGAGTGCCGACGTTTTTTTCTTTGCCAATAAAATTCCGAATTTTTTACGCCGATTATTTGCAGAAGGCGCGTTTGCACAAGCATTTGTGCCGGTGTTATCCGCAGTCCATGCCCAAGATGATCGTAAACTCAGTCTCGATTTTATCGCTAAAATATCAGGTACGTTAGGTGTTATTGTCTTTTTTACTGCCATATTTGGGGTTTTAGCGTCGCCAGTCATCGCTGCATTATTCGGTACTGGATGGTTTATCGCCTTTATTAATGATGAACCCGATGGTCAAAAATTTGAACTTGCTAGTACAATGCTCAAAATTACCTTCCCTTATTTATTTTTTATTACCTTGACGGGTTTGTCCGGTGCTATTTTGAATACCTTGAATCGTTTCGCTGTAGCAGCGTTCACACCGGTATTGCTAAATGTCTCGATTATTACCTGTGCGTGGTTGTTTCATGAACAATTTTCAACACCTGCGTTTGCGCTTGCATGGGGAGTGTTTTTTGGTGGACTGATTCAACTCGCATTTCAATTACCATTTTTATACCGTGCCGGCGTATTGGTTCGTCCACGCTGGGGCTGGTCTGATCCTAACGTCAAAAAAGTACGCACCTTGATGATCCCTGCATTATTTGGGGTTTCGGTGAGTCAAATCAATTTGTTGTTTGATACATTAATCGCCAGTTTTTTGATGACGGGGTCGGTGAGCTGGTTATATTACTCTGATAGGTTATTAGAGTTTCCGCTAGGTTTGTTTGGTATCGCTATTGCGACAGTGATATTGCCTGCGTTATCGCGTGACCATGTGAGCCAAGATAAAGACAAATTTAAGCGCAATATGAATTGGGCATTAACCATGGTTTGTGCTTTGGGCATTCCATCGTGTTTAGGGTTGATGGTGTTAGCTGAGCCTATTTTATCGGTGATTTTTGAGCGCGGTGCATTTACTAGTAATGATGTGTCGATGGCTGGCATGAGTTTATTAGCGTATGCGTCAGGCTTGGTCAGTTTTATGTTAATTAAAATATTTGCACCAGGCTATTACGCTCGCCAAGATACTAAGACTCCGGTCAAGTTTGGGATCATAGCGATGATTGCAAACATGGCATTTAACGTGATATTTGCTATTCCGTTTGGTTATGTTGGTTTGGCAATAGCCACCAGTTTATCTGCCACACTGAATGCTGGTTTATTGTATCGTGGATTAGTCAAAGCAGGCGTATATCAATTGGAATCAGTGGTGTTGTGGCGTTTAGTGAAAATGTTACTCGCAGCTGCGGTGATGGCGGCAGTGGTGTTTATGTTGCAATTGCAAGTTGATTGGTCGTTGTTAACGTTTAGTCATCGCGTTAGTTATGTGGTGACATGGTTAAGTGCGGCACTGGTTTCCTATCTTGTTATGCTCGGCTTATTAGGCTTGCGCCCAAGGGACTTCAAAAGTACGTAAATACCCTTTTAGAAAATAATCACGAGGTTAATGTTTCTTGACTTAAAGTAAAGTTAGCTTGACATTGCTGACTGTCACTCCTACAGTATTAAAGTAAAGTTTACTTTACTTAATGATAAAGGAGTTATACTTATGAATGCACCATCACAAAAACCAAGCAACACGACAACTAACACTATCGCAACACGTACCGCAAGCAATACTAAAAAACTCGCTTTATGGACAGGCTTATGGCTGATATCGCTGGCGTTAGTGGCATTCGGTCCTAAATTTTTATGGGACTTTCACACCGTGATCACCTGCACTTTGATTGTGATGAATCTCTTTATGGGATACAAAATGATCATCGCAAACAAAGAACACTTAGAAGGATTGGATGAGTTGCAACAACGCATTCATCTAGAAGCGATGGCGTTGTCACTGGGTTGCAGTGTGGTATTTGGAGCAGTATTCGGGCTATTGGAAAACGTCAGAATAATTGCTAGTTCACCCAATCCATCGTCGGTGTTATTCGTCACGGGTATTACTTATGGTATTGGCATGCTAATCGCTCATAAGAAGTATTTATAACATGAAAAACCGATTAAAAGTGTTACGTGCAGAACGAGATTGGACTCAAGCAGATTTAGCTGCTCGGCTAGATGTGTCGAGACAAACGATAGTGGCTATTGAAAAAGGTAAATATGATCCGAGCTTGTCGCTAGCCTTTAAAACGGCAAGATTGTTCGCTCAGCCGATTGAAAGCATTTTTGATGATGAAATGACATTACCTTGATTATCATTAGATTATACGCGCTGAGTCGTTTATAATCACGCGCCTAAAATGAAAGCTTTAACTTCAGTTAGGACGGTTTGTGGAATTAATTCGAGGATTACATAATATTCGTGCACAACACAAAGGTTGTGTACTGACTATTGGTAAGTTTGACGGTGTGCACTTAGGGCACAAGGCTGTTCTGACCTCGTTAATTGAGCAAGCCAAAGCCTTAGGTTTGCCATCGACCGTTATGGTATTCGAACCACAACCTGAAGAAGTGTTCACTCCTGAGCACGCACCAGCTCGATTATCACGCTGGCGGGACAAGTATGATGCGCTAAAAGCAATTGGTATCGACCGGTTAATCTGTGTACATTTTACGGCTAAGTTTGCCAGCCAATCACCAGAATATTTTATTCAACATACCTTAGTCGACGCATTAGGCGTAGAGTTTTTGGTGGTGGGTGATGATTTTCGTTTTGGCCAAGCCCGACTCGGTGATTTTGCCATGTTACAAGGCGCCGGTCAGCAGCATGGTTTTGCTGTCGTCAGTACGGCAAGCTATCGCTTGGATAATAACCGTATTAGCTCGACCGCCATTAGAGAAGCACTTGCGGCAGATAATTTTATCTTAGCCAACGATATGTTAGGGCGTGAATTCACGATCAATGGTCGAGTCGTACACGGGCAAGCTCGTGGACGGACGATTGGATTTCCGACCGCTAATGTCAATCTACAACGCGCTAAAGCACCGATAGTTGGTGTGTTTGCGGTGCAGGTACTCTGCCAAGGTCAACGCTATAATGGTGTTGCCAATATTGGTACTCGTCCGACTGCAGATGGGCATCAAGGATTATTAGAAGTCCATATTTTTGATTTTGACCAAGATATATATGGTCAATATCTACATGTTGCTGTGCAACATAAACTGCGCGGGATCAAAAAATTTGATACCTTTGCACAATTACAAACCCAAATTGCGCATGATGCACAGCAAGCCCGTGCATTACTTAGCGACCCTTTTGCAACCAACCCTTTGCAACCAAATACTTGCAATAAGCATCCAGGATAGACGTCAATATGAGTGATTACAAAGCCACCCTGAATTTACCTGAAACTGCATTTCCAATGCGTGGCAACCTTGCCCAGCGCGAGCCGAAAATGCTAAAAACATGGACTGAGAAAAAATTATACCAGCAGATCCGTGACGCCAAAGCAGGTAAAACGCCGTTTATTTTGCATGATGGACCTCCGTATGCCAATGGTGATATACACATTGGGCATGCAGTAAATAAGATCCTCAAAGATGTGATTGTTAAATCTAAGACATTATCTGACTTTGATTCTCCATACGTGCCTGGATGGGATTGTCATGGNNAAATCAAAAACATTATCAGATTTTAATTCACCGTTCGTTCCAGGTTGGGATTGTCACGGTTTACCGATTGAATTAATGGTTGAGAAAAAAGTTGGCAAGCCAGGTAAAAAAGTCACCGCTGCAGAGTTTCGAGAAAAATGCCGTGCGTATGCTGAACGTCAAATCGAAGGTCAAAAGAAAGACTTTATCCGTTTAGGCGTGTTTGGTAACTGGGACAACCCATACAAGACGATGAATTTTCAATCGGAAGCCGATATTATTCGTGCTTTAGCGGGTGTCGTAAATTCAGGGCATCTAGAAAAAGGGTTCAAACCCGTACATTGGTGCACCGATTGTGGCTCTGCACTGGCTGAGGCCGAAGTGGAATATCAAGATAAAGTCTCACCTGCGATTGATGTTAAATTCGCAATTGATGATTCCGGTGTTTTTTCTGCTGCTTTGGGTGTAACTCAGGAGCAAGTGAATAACACTTCCGTGGTGATTTGGACGACAACTCCGTGGACTATCCCTGCAAACCGTGCAATTTCAATTCACCCGACACTTGAGTATGCGTTGGTGGCATTAGCCGATCAGCAGATTATCATTGCACAAGACTTAGTCGCTGCGTGTATGGTCCGTTATGGCATTGCTGAAGGCGATTATCAAGTTGTTGCTACATGCTTGGGTCAAGATTTAGAGCATGCATTAGTTGCCCATCCTTACTTAGACATTAAAGTGCCGCTTATTTTAGGCGAGCACGTGACCACTGAGTCAGGTACTGGTTGTGTACATACGGCCCCTGCGCATGGTGTAGACGATTTTAATGTTGGCAAGCAGTACGGCATTGAAGTGTATAACCCTGTTGCGGCGAATGGTGTGTATATTGACGATACACCCTTGTTTGCAGGACAACATGTGTTTAAAGCGAATGATGTAATTGTTGAGCATTTACGCAGTGTTGATGCGCTGATGTTAGCAACCAAATATGAACATAGTTATCCGCATTGCTGGCGTCATAAAACGCCGATCATTTTCCGAGCAACGCCGCAGTGGTTTATCTCAATGGATAAAAATGGACTGCGCAGCGCATCCTTGGAAGAAATTAAAAAAACCCAGTGGATCCCTGAATGGGGCGAAGCACGGATCTCAACGATGGTTGAAGGTCGTCCAGATTGGTGTATTTCCCGTCAGCGTACATGGGGCGTTCCGATCCCGTTGTTTGTTCACGGCGTAACGAGTGAGTTACATCCTCGTTCAACTGAGATAATGGAAACCGTTGCATTGGCCGTTGAACAAAAAGGCATTCAAGCTTGGTGGGATCTCAGCGACGAAGAATTATTAGGCGCTGATGCAGCTGAATATGAAAAAGTGACAGATACCTTAGATGTATGGTTTGATTCAGGCGTAACCCACTCGTTTGTGGTTGATCGTCGTGACGATATTCCAGCATCGGCTGATTTATATCTAGAAGGGTCTGATCAACATCGAGGCTGGTTCATGTCATCACTCATGACGAGTGTTGCAATGCATGGTCATGCACCTTACAAACAAGTGTTAACGCATGGTTTTACAGTCGATCAACATGGTCGTAAGATGTCAAAATCGGTGGGTAATGTCGTCGCACCACAAGAAGTATTTAATAAATACGGTGCTGATATTTTACGTTTGTGGGTGGCTTCAACTGATTATCGTTCAGAAATAGCTGTGTCTGATGAGATCCTCAAGCGCTCAGCGGATGCGTATCGACGCATTCGTAATACCGCACGTTTTTTATTAGCTAACCTAAATGGCTTTAACCCAGCGACAGATTGTGTTGCACCTGAAGATATGGTGGCATTGGATAGTTGGGCGATGGCCAAAGCACAAGCGACGCAAGCTGATATCACCGCTGCTTATGAAAAATATGACTTGTTAGGTGTGACCCAAAAACTCATGCAGTTTTGTTCGATTGATATGGGTAGTCTGTATTTGGATATCATCAAAGATCGCCAGTATACCGCAAAAGCAGATGGTCTTGCGCGTCGCTCATGCCAAACAGCCTTATATCATATCGTACAAGCGATGGTACGTTGGATGGCACCGGTAACAAGTTTTACCGCTCAAGAAATTTGGGAAGTATTACCACAAGCTGATCAAAATCCAGATGAATTCGTATTCACTGGTACCTGGTACAATGCATGGCCAACCGTTAGTGCTAAAGATGGTTATGATGATGCGTTTTGGACAGATTTATTACAAGTTAAAGACGCGGTTAATGGCGCACTAGAACAAGCTCGTAAAGACGACGTGTTAGGCGGTTCATTAGAAGCAGATGTGGTTATTTATACCGATGCGAAGATGCAATCACAGCTAGCTAAATTAAGCGACGAGTTACGTTTTGTATTGATTACTTCTACTGCAACGGTATCTGACTTAGCAGATAAACCAGCAGATGCAAGCGCAACGTCTATAGATAGTGTCTTTGTCAAAGTCAGTAAGTCGAGTGGCGAAAAATGTGTTCGTTGCTGGCATCACCGTGAAGATGTTGGCACGATTACCGCGCATCCAGAGCTATGTGGTCGTTGTGTTGAAAATATCGACGGTGCAGGCGAAGTCCGCGCATTTGCATAACATAGGTGTATAGCGTCATGGAAAAGCAAGCAAAAAAATCAACTCAGCCACTCACTGGCTGGGGGCATGTTAGCCAAACCGGTTTGCGTTTTATTTGGATTGCGATTATTGGATTTATCCTTGATCAATATACAAAATACGCTGTGATGGATAGTTTTACCTTATATGAATCGGTTCAGGTGTTGCCGTTTTTCAACTTTACCTACGTGCATAATTATGGCGCAGCGTTCAGCTTTTTAAGTGATGCAGGTGGTTGGCAGCGGTATTTCTTTACTGCCATTGCTGCGGTTGTAAGTTGTGTGATCGTTTGGTGGTTATATCATTCACCCCGTTCACAACGCTTATTACCTGTCGCGTTTGCGTTCATTTTAGGCGGTGCAGTGGGTAACCTGTATGACCGATTAGTGCATGGTTATGTTATTGATTTTTTACATTTATACTATGAAACATATGATTGGCCTGCTTTTAATATAGCCGATAGTGTTATTTTTATTGGTGCGGCGTTATTGATCCTCGATATGTTTATCAACAACGATGCTGCACCCACAGAATCAAAAGAATCAAAAGAGATAAAAAATGACTGATAATACCGCTGTGATTACTGATAACTCAGAAGTTATCTTACATTTTGATTTGAAACTCGAAGATGGTTCCGCTGCAGACAGTACACGAGTTAACAATAAACCGGCTAAAATGGTGATGGGCGATGGCAGTTTAACACCTAATTTTGAAGCCTGTTTACGTGGATTGAAACAAGGTGATAAAGATTCGTTTACCCTAAACGCAGATGATGCTTTTGGTCAGCCTAATCCTGATAATATTTATCATGTTGAGCGCACCAAGTTTGCTGCAGAATTAGAAATTGTCGAAGGTATGATTATCGCTTTTACGCAACCAGATGGCAGTGAGTTACCTGGCGTGATTCGAAGTATTGCAGGGCATTCAGTGACGGTGGATTTTAACCACCCATTGGCGGGCCAAACCGTTATTTTTGACGTAGAAATTATTGATGTGATTAACGCTCAGACGACTGACGCGTAGATCGCTAACGCATACATTATTAAGGATATTCATCACATGCAAATTCAATTAGCCAATCCTCGTGGTTTTTGTGCCGGTGTTGACCGTGCAATCACTATTGTTGAACGCGCATTGGAGTTGTTTGAACATCCGATTTATGTTCGTCATGAAGTGGTTCATAATAAATTTGTGGTTGATGGGCTAAAAGCCCGTGGTGCAGTGTTTGTAGAAGAATTACATCAAGTTCCGGATGACAGCATTGTTATCTTTTCTGCTCATGGTGTGTCTCAAGCAGTGCGCAATGAGGCAGAACAACGTGGTCTTAAAGTATTTGATGCAACATGTCCTTTGGTAACAAAAGTGCATATGGAAGTGATGCGTGCCAGCAAAAAAGGCATCGAATGTATATTAATAGGACATAAGGGACATCCCGAAGTCGAAGGTACGATGGGACAATATGATAACCCTCAGGGTGGCATTTACTTAGTTGAAACAGCTGAAGATGCTCGCCAATTAACAGTAAAAAATCCAGACGTATTATATTATTGCTCACAAACCACCTTATCGGTAGATGATACAGCGGATGTAATTGATGCATTGCGTGAAACCTTCCCTAACATCGATGGGCCGCGAAAAGATGATATCTGTTACGCCACCCAAAATCGTCAAGATGCTGTGCGTGAACTTGCGGTAAGTTGTGATTTGTTATTAGTGGTGGGTGCGACCAACAGCTCTAACTCTAATCGTTTAAGTGAGTTGGCTGTGAAACTAGGTACGCCATCGTATTTGATTGATGATGCTTCTATGATTGATACACAATGGCTCGTTGGCAAGCAAGCCGTGGGTGTAACGGCGGGAGCATCAGCGCCTGAAGTCTTAGTCCAAGGTGTGATTGATGCGTTAAAAGCACATGGTGCGCAATCCGTCACTGAAATCACAGGCCGTGAAGAAAATATTGAATTTGCGGTACCGAAGGAACTGCAACTTAAACAGCTTTAACTAATCCTCACCATCTTTTCTCCTCGTGGATCGATCAAATCAAGTCCAAACTGGACGCTATAGTCCAGCGAGTGCTATGGTTCAGCGAGTGAAGTCATTCGGACTGGTACTAAGGCTTAATGTGTGCTTATTACCGCGCCTAAACTGAGCTTTACACACCTGTCCATCAGAACAGTTTTGCACTTAAATCCTATACCTAAGATCGGTTCTGCATACGCTTAACTGGATCTTCTTCGCATATGGTTATACATATTAAGCATCTATTAATATTGTTGAGCCATATTTTGAACTTACTTTCAGCATCAAGCATATCCATTAATCCTCGCTCTAGTCAGCTAGGGTTAGGCATGATTGAAATATTGGTCACATTAGTCATCTTAGCCATTGGTCTACTGGGCGTTGCCTCGTTACAATTGGTCGCTTCATTTAATAATGCTGATGCGTTATCTCGTTCACAGGCGGTACTTGTTGCTGAGCAAGTCTCTGAGCGTATGCGGGTATCAGCGTTTAATGCACCAGATGCCGATGGCAAAATTATTGATGATGGTTATGTAAATAGTAATTTATATAATTTTGCTAATCTTAGTTGTAACAGCACAGCGAGTGAGCATGTCTGCTTTTGCCAACAGTTCCCGGCAACATTAGCCAATTGTCAGACCACTGTGTGTGATAGTGCGCAGTTCGCAGCGTTTGATGCTTATCAACTGTCTTGTGCCAGTATCCAGCATAATCCTAATATGCGCTTGTCGGTTACATGTGCGGATACTAATACGACTGATTCGACTGCATGTAGTGCTGGCTCTAGACATACAATAATGCTGAGTTGGCCAGCGTCGCACTGGGGTGCCAATACAACTAGCACGACAATCAGCAATGCAGCCTGTAATCCTACAGCAAGTGATGATAATGATTGCATCATTGTTGAGGTGTTTTTATGAAGCAAGCAGGGTTTAGTTTAGTTGAAATAATGATCAGTCTTGCCTTGGGTGCGATTTTGAGTGTGACGGTGATCCAGGTTATGGTCAGTCAATCCGTCACTGATAAATTAAATCGAGCCTTGGCGAGTGTCCAAGAAAATGGTCGTTATGCGGTAGTTAAGTTACAACAAGATATCATGCTAACCGGGCGCTACGACATGCTTTCTGTTCAACTTGATCGTAGTCAAGATGTGACCGAAGAAGCAGTGTTCTTACAAAACAATGCATTGGTATTACCCAATACGTTTGCCAGCAGAGCAATTTTAGGTGTGACACAAGGGAGTAATGGGAGCAATGATACTTTAGTGATCAGCAAGGTCGATAGTCGCGACTGCCGAGGCTACTCATTAGGGTATGCTGCCGGTGCTGAGTTTCCAGTGGTAAATGAATATTTTATCGAAGACCGTAAGCTAAAATGTCGTGGTTTTGACTTACGTGTATTACGTGGGCAGCAGGTTGCCACTGGTCATAATAATCATAATGCGTTCACGCTGCTTGATAATGTTGAAGGCTTCCAGGTGCTTTATGGTTTGGCTAATCATGCTACTGGCTCTGCACTTGCTACCCCTAATCAATATGTGACGGCTGACAATATTACCCAGCCTGAGCGAGTGGTTGCTATTCGTATAGCACTATTGATCCGCAGTGATGATACTATCAACATTAATAATACTCGTGGGTTTGCGTTACTCAATGAAACTGCTGTTTTACCGACTACTTCGCATTTATATCGTCAGTTTGAAGCGACGATTATGCTCCGCAATATACAGAATATGATTAAACGGAGTCGAGTATGAAGCATACCTATAGCGTTCAACCATTTAACCGTCCTCCAGTCATGCATCTTTATAAACAAAGCGGTGTCGTTATGATCTTTGCTTTATTGGTGTTGTTATCATTAACCTTATTAGGTATCGCATCTGTTTCCAATGGCTTAATTCAAACCAAAATGGCCAGTGCCATGGAGCAACAATCATTAGCATTTGATGCGGCTGAATCCGCGTTAGCTGGGGCGGTGTTTGAATCAGAAGATGAAAGTGTATTGGTCGATAATACTCTAACCGATCCTTTGTCTGAAGCTCGGCAAATCAGCGCGATTGATTTAACGATTACTGCATTAAGTTGTTTTGCTGATCAAGGTTATGTGCAACGCACATTGACCCAAAGTGGTTTGCAAACCGGGACAAGACACATCACTACTGGCAGTTATGATACGCAAGCTCGATTAGCCAGTTGGTCGCGTAGTGCCTTTGTTCAAGAACAAACTTGTCGTGGCTCTTCTAGTGTGATTGGAGGCAGTAATATCAATTGTCATGTATTCATTATTCGTGGGTGTGGTCAGGTGCAAAACAGTCCATATGCGGTGGCTAATTCATTGTCTGCGACTGTGTTTGCGCCAGCGTCACAATAACATTAGGAGAAATTAACATGTCTACTCGTCATCTTTATTGCATGTTACTCAGTGCCTTACTGAGTATAGGGATTGCATGGTCAGCGTATGCGGATGATCTTGAGATTTACCTTGGAACGGGTAATCAAGCGGTTACTTACAATCCTAATGTACTCTTTATTATGGATACGTCGGGCAGTATGAGCAATAAAGACGGCACGAACCAAACGCGTCTATTACGAGTACAGAATGCGTTAAATGATGCGTTAGCCAGTGCCACGAATATCAACGCAGGCCTAATGCGTTTTTCAGACAGCGGTGGGCCTGTGTTATTTCCAATCAAAGACATAGACGAATATGTAAAGCCTGAACTGGTATTGCCGATTACCGAAGGGGCTGATGATGCGGTTGAAATAGGTGGGACGCTCAATGTCACAAATACTATCTTACCGATTTCTCAGGGGACAAGCATCGTCCAAACAGGCTTACGCTATCAAAACATTGCTATTCCACAAGGTGCGACGATCACACGTGCATTTTTACGACTCACCTCAGCATTAGTTAATTCAGATGAAACCGCTATTGAAATTTATGGACAACTTGACGCCAATGCCGTTGCTTTTAAGGCCAGCAATCCGATTTCAACTCGTACTCGCACTACCGAATTTACTGCATGGGAGAGTGATAATGAATTTGGTTTCACTAATGAAGTACATAATTCACCAGATATAAGTGCAGTAATACAAGCGATTGTCGATCAGACGAATTGGTGTGGAGGTAATGATTTAGCCATATTATTAGACACACAATCGACATCTGGTAGCTCGGCGAGACAGACCTTTAGTTTTGAATCTGGCACCGGGCAAGTACCTCAACTAGTCATTGAATATGATGATACGACCGCTACCGGATGTGTTGCCGGAGAGTTAGTATATCAAGTGTCTAAACAAGGCAATAATGCTGAAGAGCGCAGTAACGGTTATCAAAATACTGGTACTGAACTCACCTTTAAGGACACAACGAACGATTATGTAGGCTTGCGTTTTAGTAATATTAATCTACCCCAAGGAGCAGTGATTTTGGATGCTTACCTTGAATTTACCGCTTATCAAAATGGCACAGGCAGCCAAGCTAGCATGTTGATCCAAGGCGTCAACCAGAACGATCCCAATGATTTTTCACCTTACACGCGATATATGTTGCGTGATAAACCCAAAACAGTGAGTGTCCAATGGAATTCAATCTCACCTTGGTACTATAAAGGGCTGTATCAAAGCCCACCTGTCACCAGTATAGTCCAACAAATAGTCAACCGTTCCGGCTGGCAGCCGAATAATGAAATGATGTTTGTGTTATCGGATTTTGGCTCATCTAAACGTGGCGGATATACTTACCAAGGCAAGCCCTCTGGTGCTGCAAAACTAATCATTAAGTATCAAGCAAATGCGATACCGGATAGTTCTTCTACAGTACGTGAGCTTTTGCAATCAAAGGTTGATAGTTTAACGCACACCGGTTATACCCCAATCGTAGATACCTTGTATGAAGCTGCGCAGTATTTTGGTGGTCGCCAAGTAGATTATGGATTGCAGCGAGGCACCATTAGCGCCGGTAGTTCCTTACGTAAAAGTACCCGAGTGAGTCATCGTCAATCTTATACTGGCGCCGATGCGGTGCGTCCAAATGGTTGTGATGAAGATAATTTAAGTGATAGTGACTGTATCAATGAGGCTATCCCTAGTCCTGCGACCTATATTTCCCCCGTAACCGATTTACAATGCCAAACGAATAATCACATTGTTTTGTTATCAGATGGTGAGGCTAATAATAATCATAGTGTCAGCAAAATCCAATCGTTACTCAACCAAACTTGCAGTGGCAGCGGAGGGGAAAAATGTGGATTAGATTTGGTTGATAACCTGTCGCAATCAAACACGTCGGTCATTGATGCTAGAGTAATCACCCATACGATTGGCTTTGCTGCGAATACTAATGCCAATAATTTCTTAAATCAGTTAGCATTGAATGGTGGTGGTGGCTTTTATCAAGCGGATGACTCACAAGAATTAGTGGATGCGTTTCAACAAATATTGCGTTCGGTTAAAGATGTCAATGCAACGTTTGTTTCCCCAGGTGTCGCGGTCAATCAACTCAATCGTTTAACGCATAAAGATGAGTTGTACTTTGCGTTATTTAAGCCATCAGAAGGGGCGTTATGGCCTGGGAATTTAAAGAAATATAAGATTAATGGCAATGATGTACTTGATAAAAATGGCGTGCTAGCAGTCGATAGTGCAACGGGTTTTTTCTCTGAGTACTCGCATAGTTTTTGGTCTGTGCTTACCGATGGTAATGATGTTCGTGATGGCGGAGCGGCTAGCCGATTATCGTTAACGCGAAATATGTATACCTTTAATGAAACAGGCAGTATTTTACAAACCGCGAATAAATTGCATGAAAGTAATACGTTAATTGATACCACCGATTTAGCCTTAACGAGTTTACCTGATCCAAGTGGGTTACGAGAGTTGGTATTAAAGTGGGCCCGAGGTGTTGATGTGCGTGATGATGACAACGATGGCAGTACGAGTGATGTGCGCTTACAAATGGGCGACCCAATCCATTCTCAACCAGTAATTGTCAATTATGGGGAAACAGACTCGGCGATTTTTGTCGCAACGAATCATGGTTTTTTACATTCTATTGATGCGCAAACAGGCACTGAGAACTTTGCAATCATTCCGCAAGAATTATTAGGAAACTTGTATTCGTTTTATCAAGATACATCCACGTTTAACCATATTTATGGTATGGATGGGGATTTAGTGTTACGCACGTATGGCGAAAAAACCTATTTGTATGTTGGTATGCGTCGCGGTGGTAACAATTATTATGTATTTGACGTGACGAGCAAACTCGACCCAAAATTAGTATTTAGCATAAAAGGTGGAGAAGGAGAATATGCGCGTTTAGGGCAAACTTGGTCACGCCCTACGTTGACTCAAATACGTATAGGTACGACCGTTAAAGATATCATGATTATTGGTGGCGGGTATGATGATAGTCAAGATACTAAAACGGTACGAACTGCAGATGGTGTGGGTAATGCGATATATATTATTGATGCAAATACCGGGGCTAAATTATTTGAGATTGCCGCTAATAATGCCGATTTAAATATATCCAATATGGAATATTCGATTGCCGGTCGGATATCGACCATTGATCGCGATGCAGATGGTTTGGCAGACCACTTATACGCCGCAGATCTCGGTGGGCAAGTGTTTCGTTTTGATATTTATAATGGTGCAACGGGCTCGGATTTAGTTAAAGGGGGGCTGCTTGCTGATTTTAATGGTAATACTGTCAACACTAATCGTCGCTTTTATTATGGTCCAGATGTGACCGAAGTGGCGACTGGGGATGAGCAATATTTTGCTGTTGCACTGGGTTCTGGTTTTCGCGCAGGTCCCTTAAATACGGATATTCAAGATAGTTTTTATATGTTAAAAGATGAAGGTGTTTACCTCAAAGATGAATATGGACAGTTTACGCTACCGTCATCGCCATTCACGTCTGATAGCTTATACGATGCCACTAGTCATCAGTTGACATCGAGTGATACGGTTGTTAAAGACCTCGCCCTAGCAAGCTTTCGCGGCAAAAAAGGGTGGCGGATTGATTTACAAAGTGGTGGTGAAAAAGTCCTCGCTTCACCGTTGATCTTAGATTACCAGGTGTTTTTTACCACTTACTTACCTGCCAGTGCTAGTACCAGTGCGTGTGCTCCACCTGCAGGTAACGCACGTGCATATTTAGTGGATCTATTCACGGGGAATGCAGTGGTGGATTTAAATCAAGATACTCTCGACACACATAGCGATCGCTTTGCATTGTTAAATCAAACCGGGATTGCTCCAGATACAAAAATATTGATTGAAAATATAGTTAAGCCGGTGGTGTGCTTAGGCGCAGAATGCACCTCAGCGGTGATTGAATATGATCTTAGTGGACAAGAGATTGCTTGTCTTGGCGACTTTGCATGCTTAGCACAAAATATTTATGTCCGTTTTGAACGCGTCCAACCTCAATCCTGGACAACCGAAATAGAGAGACAACTATGAACCCACCAATGATAAACACTCTAAGGATAAATACATCCAATCAAAATGGGTTCACCTTGGTCGAGCTGATGATCGTCATTGCGATTGTGGGTATTATTGCCACGGTAGGCTATCCAAGCTTTATCAATGTCAGTCAGTCGACATATCGAACCGCAGGACAAAGTGATTTAATGGCGTTTGCTGGTGCAATGGAGCGCCACAAGTTAGCCAATTATACTTATCAAGGCGCCGCTGCTAGCGGAGCTAATACAGGTGCACCAACTGTGTTTGCGACCTATTCCCCCTCTCAAGAAGGTGCGAGCAATAAGCGTTTTGATTTAACGATTAGTAGCATGAACACCAATGGCACTGAGTATACCATCACGGCTACTCCTGTTACTGGTGGAGTGATGGCTGATAATGGCGTATTAGTTTATTTTAGTGACGGACGTAAGGCATGGGATAAAAATAATAATGGGAGTATCAGCGCAGATGAATATTGTTGGCAATGTTAAGGCCATATCACAATAGATTCACTCACAATCAATTGCAGTTCCTGCGTTAGTCTCATACACCCCATCACCATCACTGTCTTTACTCATCGTCACTCTACCTTGTAAACTGACAAATAAGGCTCGAGAAAATCGAGCTTCTTCGCCCGCATTACAAATTTTTATCGTGGCAGGCGTTGCACTGCTGCCAGTAAAGAAAAATTGAATTGCAGTGTTAGGTCCTGTCATCACATTTTGCAATTCACTCGTTTCAGTACTTAATAACAAAGGTTCCGTGGAGTCCCTAATATTGTTATCATTAACATCAGCAAAAACGATTTTACTGGCACTCCAATCATTCGAACAGGTGCTAAAATTACTCGCTGGACAAACTGTAATGGTTTGCTTGGTTTCTACCGCGTGTAAACGGGCATATTGTAACAGGCTGCTGGTACGATTGATCTCACTAATAATTCTATTTTGAGTGAAAATACTATGAGCGCTAGGCACAACAAATGTCATGGTTAGCCCAATAATACTTATTCCCATCATCATTTCTAATAAGGTTAAACCGCGCTGTTTAATGTGCATAGTTTGCTTTACGGGTAAATAGATATATGGAGGCAACAGGTTGACCTTAAAATAATTGATTAACGTTATAATAATAATGCATTAAGTAGTATTTTTAGGTATCCTAAAACCATTAAAGACCTTGTTTTGTATACCTAAATTACATTTCATTCGTATATGACAAAGTAATAACCTTATTATCCTATAAGTGAAGCGCGACGGAAACTGTCCGTTAGTTGAGGATTTAACTAACAGCTTTGATTGCTACATTTTCCATAATATCGACACAATGATTAATTTGTTAAGTAAAAGGGTGCGTCATGATTGCCACAATTTTAGCTGAAATGAAGGTGCTTGCGAGCATCGATCCTGAATTTGAAGTGCAACGCCGAGTTAGCTTTATCCAAACTCAGATGCAAGCTTCAGGCTGTAAAGCCTTAGTATTGGGTATTAGTGGTGGGATTGATTCTTGTACGTTAGGACGTATTGCGCAACTTGCCGTTGACGGCTTAAACAGCACTACGAATTCGACGGCATATCAGTTTGTCGCAGTGCGTTTGCCGTATTCTACTCAAGCTGATGAAGTCGATGCGCAAGATTCCTTGAATTTTATCCAACCTACTTATAGTGTGAGTGTCAATGTGCAGCCAGGTACGGACGCGATTCATGCGCAAACCGAACAAGCACTAACAGCCGCTGGATTAATGCCTGCTGATGCGCACCATGTAGATTTTGTGAAAGGGAACGTAAAAGCCCGTACACGCATGGTGACGCAATACGAAATTGCCGGTATGCTAGGTGGATTAGTACTTGGTACGGATCATAGCGCTGAAAATATCACCGGTTTTTATACCAAATATGGTGATGGAGCTTGTGACTTAGCGCCGTTATTTGGCTTGAACAAACGTCAAGTTCGTCAAGTCGCTGCTTATTTAGGTGCACCAGAACATGTCATTACTAAAGCTCCTACTGCGGATTTAGAATCGCTAACGCCACAATTATCAGATGAACAGGCGCTAGGATTAAGTTATGATGAGATAGATAATTTTCTAGAAGGGCGAGATGTCAGCCCAGCCGTAAGCGACAAATTAGTGTCGATTTACCAAAAGACACAACACAAACGAGTTCCTATTCCAACAATTTACGATAGTGAGTAAATGATGAAAAAAATCGAAGCGATTATTAAGCCGTTTAAAATGGACGATGTCCGTGAAGCATTAGCAGAAGTCGGTATCAATGGTATGACCGTATCTGAAGTAAAAGGCTTTGGGCGTCAAAAGGGCCATACGGAGTTATATCGTGGTGCCGAATATCAAGTGGATTTTTTGCCAAAAATAAAAATCGAAATTGTCTTATCTGATGATATTGTAGAACGTGCGATTGAAGCGATTACTGCTTCAGCCAATACGGGTAAAATTGGTGACGGTAAAGTGTTTGTTTACAACGTTGAGCAAGCTGTACGTATTCGTACCGGTGAACAAAACGACGAAGCGCTGTAATTAGGTGCTAGCACCAATTATAAAACCTGAGTAATCCACAATTAAATAGTGTAATTGACCGAAGCGACTTTAATGTTTTGTGCATTAAGTCGCTTTTTAATTGCGGTCATTCCAATATCCAGGTTTACGTTGATTATGCATTATCGCAACTACATAAATAGTATTTTCATCAACGGTTCTGTAAATAACAGAATACGGGAATCGACTTAGGATAAAGCGCCGATGGTATTGCCCTATTTTAGGCCATGTTTGTTGTAAGGATTGGATAGAATGAAATGCATCTTCTAGTTCTTGTACAAAATCGTAGCCCAGACCTTTGACCTGTTCCTGATACCAGTCAAAGGACGATTTGATTTCTTCTGTGGTGTCTGGGTGAAATAGTAATTCAGGCATTTAGTTTACAATTTTTGCTTGATTTTGTCCCATGTTGTAGGGCTAACTTTACCGCTTTCCAATTCATCACTTCGTTGCTCAGCCAGTGATAACCAGTCTTGTTCAACGCAATCATCTGGACGTCCATCCATTGCTGATAATAAACAACGAGCAGCGATTGCTTTCTCTTTGGTACTCATTTGGTCAATGCTATTCATAAGATTTTTGAGAGCTTCAGACATAAATATATCTCCAAACAATTTAACTGATGATAGTTTAGCAGTTTATAGTATCAATTTATTGTAAATTTAATTTACCGCTAAAACCGACTAGTGGCTGTGGCCACAACCGCCTGGTGCATGTGCATGGCCATGTGCAATTTCGTCTTCAGTTGCTGCACGTACGTCTAAGATCTCAACATCAAAAGATAAATCCATACCTGCTAATGGGTGATTTCCATCAACAACCACTTCATCTTCGGTTTCGTCGATGATCATAACCGTCTGTTCACCGTCGTCTGTATTTGCACGGAATGTCATGCCGACTTTGACATCATTATCACCAAACATGGCTTTTGGCACATTCGACACGAGTTGTTCATGGCGTTCCCCATAAGCTTCCTCTGATGTAACAGCAACGACGAAGCTATCGCCTTTTACTTTATCGGTTAATGCATTTTCAAGGCCTTGGATCAGGTATTGACTACCTTGTAAATGAACCATTGGCTCGCCATCGCGCGATGAGTCGATTTGAGTACCATCAGTAGTAGAGACAGTGTAATGCATTGTGACAACAGTATTGTTAGCGATATTCATGAAAACTTCCTAAATTAAGCGTCTAAAGAGTAGGGCAGAGCCTGAGTAGTGACTATTATGTCAGGTTGTGATTTGACTCTCAAGTCTGTACCTGATTGGGTATCATTTGGTAGTACCGCAAACAGCCATGTTTGACCATCAAGCACACCGCGACTTAAGACTTGTCCACTGCGGCGCCAGTTATCCCCTAATTGGACTTCTAGCAATTCACCAACTTCGATGTCATATTCCGTAGGGGCTGTTAAAATGTAACCTGCACGCTTATTTTTACCTAAGTATTTAGTTCGCGCGACGACCTCTTGACCCATGTAACAGCCTTTTTTAAAGTCGATAGCATCAAGCGCTTGTAGGTTTAACATTTGTGGTACATATTCATTACTCGTCGCACTAGTAATCGAGCCAATACCTGCTTGAATATCCAACGCTTGCCACACTGATGAGCCATCAGTTAGGCCGTCAACCAGACTTAAGTCTGTTGAGATAATGATATGACGCTGGCTAGATTCACTGCCTAATGTTAGGCGAACATGGGTATGTGTCGGAACGACGGATTTATCTGTAGATTCAATATCAGTAAATAACTCAGTGTTGATAGGGCTTTCGTTAGCAGCGCCAATAATGGCAAGTTCAGCGCTTGCATCCGTGATCTCTACTTTTGAAAATACACCGTATTTTTTTAATTCGCTAAGAGCGCCAGGAATGACATCTTGATCGCACAATAGATATAACGCGTCATGCCAATAAAACGCAGTGAAAAAATTCCACATTTTACCTTTAAAATCACAATGGGCGCCATAGGTCCAATGTTCAGGTGATAAGCTATCTACGTTACAGGTCACTTGGCCTTGAACGTATTTTTTGGTATCGACCCCGGTTACTTTAATTGCGCCTAAATGGGCTAGTTGACCTTGCCATTGTGCATTAAATTCACTCATTACCACTCCTGCTGCTGTCATCAATTGAGAAGATGACTAGTAAATTGTTTTATAGTAAAGCTTATATTGCGTGTTTGCCAAAAAAAACAAGCCTAAATATGTGTTTTTACGAGACTTAGTTGTAAACTAGCCCAAAGGATAGGGTGCGACTATGACGTTTTACGCTATCATGATAGACTTATTTAAAACATTTTTAATAACACAGAATAAAGGGTCATTATGTTTACTGAAAAGCGCGTAAATCGTTTAAAATGGGCCTGTCGTCGCGGGATGTTAGAACTAGACGTATTATTTTTACCATTCGTTGAAGCGGCATTTGCAGAGTTAGTAGATGCAGATAAACTGACGTTTGAGCGTTTATTAACGTGTGACGATCCCGATTTGTTTGCATGGTTTATGGGGCATCAAAAATGCCACGATCCTGAGCTTGCTGCCATGGTCAATATGGTACTAAAGCGCGTTAAGGTTTATGGCGAGTAAGTTACTGCAGCCTCCAGCACGTCACTTTTATATTGCTTGGCGCAGCTTTGGACTCAGTCAAGGGCTGCGTGCTTCATTGCGCTATCGCATTAAACTTACTCAGGATTTTACCCAAGCGACGTCTATTACAATGTCGCTTAATGGTTATCACGTCAGTTTGTCGCCATTGTCGAATCGTTTCGGTAGTTGGTTGATGTTGGTATATGGGCACTTTACGCGTTTTGTGCATCGTTCGCAGTTATCACAACGCGGATTCAAGCGTTTATCGCGTGCAATCCAAGCGCTACGTCGCAGCTAATCAGAGGCACCTATGCTCGAATTATTGTTCCAGAACGGTATTAAAGCCGTGACTCAAGGCAACATGGTGCCAATTTTACCGACCATTAGCTCCACTGAAACTTACGACCTAGCGACATTCAAAGACAATATTTATCAGTATCATTGTTGTACCGATTGGCCATCGAAAATCGCAGTGGTTCACCCTTGTTGGTTTGCTATGCAAGCGATTCAACTGCAAGCAAAATTGTTTACCGATAAAGCCCAACCGTTTAAAGTGTTAGGGTTGGTACATGTTGCTAATAATATACAAGTGAACCAATGGGTGCATGGCACTGCAATGGTAACGATAACATGTCGCTTTGGACAAGTTTGGTCTCATTCTCGCGGCTATATGTTTAATGTGCTGACGACAGTCACGCAACGCTGCGCGAACAAGCCAGAGACAAGTGATGATGCAGAAACGCAGGTCGTGATGACCATTGATTCTCATTATTTAGCACGCCAAGAACAAATGCAAACGGTTGGGTTACTGGCATATCCAACCCCAGTCATTCAAGCCTATGACGAAAGTCAAATAGTCACGTCACAACTACCGTTACCCAGCGATTTAGGTAAAGTGTATGCTAAAATATCGGGTGATTATAATCCGATTCATTTGCACCCATTAAGTGCAAAGCTGTTTGGTTTAAAACGCCATATTGCACATGGTATGTGGACCAAAGCCAAGACATTTAGCACGTTGACTAAACTGCTTTGGGCCGATGCGATTAAGCAAAATGTGTCGCCTCCATTTCCTCAACCGATAACGATTAATGTACAGTTTTTACAAATGTTATATTTACCAGGGCTGGTTGATATTCGGATGCAGGATAATGGTAGTGAGGTATTTGGTTGGGTCGTATCCGCAGACCGACCCAAACCTTATTTACAAATGCGTATTTGCAAACCATAATTTAACGCAAGCTTAATCGCTAGCTTGGCTGTTTTGGGGCGGGCTCAATACCGTTGGCTTAGCTTCAGGTAACAAGTCTGGGTGGTCCAAGTTGTAGTGTAGACCACGGGATTCTTTGCGCTGCATCGCACACAATACAATTAAGCGTGCAACGGTGACTAAGTTTCTCAGTTCGAGTAAATTATTCGATACTCTGAAATGTGAATAATATTCGTGGATCTCTTGTTGCAGTAATTCAATTCGGCGTAATGCACGTTGTAAACGTTTGTCAGTCCGTACGATCCCGACATAATCCCACATAGACAAGCGTAGTTCGTGCCAATTATGCTGAATAATCACTTCTTCATCCGAATCGGTTACGCGCGATTCATCCCAATCTGAAATGACTTCATTGTAATGTGCTGACTGCAAGCTATCTTGGATATGGAGTGCTGCAGCGCGAGCAAATACAATACATTCGAGCAGCGAGTTACTGGCCATCCGATTCGCACCGTGCAGACCTGTATAGGCGACTTCGCCCACGGCATACACATTATCCAGATCCGTTTTAGCGTGTTGATCCGTGACGACCCCACCACAACTATAATGTGCAGCAGGTACGACCGGGATGGGCTGGCGCGTAATATCAATGCCAATGGAACGACATTTACGATAAATATTCGGAAAATGCTTAATAATAAATTCATTGGATTTGTGCGTAATATCCAAGTACATGCAATCTTGACCTAAGCGCTTCATCTCATAATCAATGGCACGTGCCACAATATCTCGCGGTGCTAAATCCCCTCGTTTATCAAATTTATGCATAAAAGCGGTGCCGTCGGCATGGACGAGTTTTGCGCCTTCACCACGTAAGGCCTCAGAGATTAAAAAATTTCCCGCTTCTGGGTGAAATAAACACGTTGGATGAAATTGATTAAATTCCATATTGGCAATCGAGCAACCAGCACGCCAGGCCATCGCTATACCATCACCACTGGATACATCAGGATTGGATGTATATTGATACACTTTGCTGGCACCACCTGTAGCCAGGACTACAAAGCGTGATTTGACGACCTCTACGTGTTTGGTTTTACAATTATAAACATAAGCACCCAGTGCATATTGTTGATTTTGCTGTGAGGGAATGAGGTCAATTGCATTGTAATCTTCAAAAATATGAATGTTAGGATGCTGTAATACTGCATCCACTAAGGTAACTTGGACTGCTTCACCGGTGGCATCCGCTGCATGCAAA
>DBBN01000086.1 GCA_002292215.1 Glaciecola sp. UBA983
CAATCTCTGACCCGATGCCGCTATCGTCAGTGTCGATATCAAGATTGAAACCTTCAACGCTCGCATCCTTTAACTCTAGCTGGTCAAGAATCAGGCGACCATAGTAAGCCATCGTTTCCGAGACATTGTATTGATAACCAACCCCAATTCGCCAACGCACCACATCATACTCACCCGAAGCAGTGTTGGAGTCGTTGCGGATTTCCAGTTCTTGGCCGAGAGATGCATACTCTCCAAACAGGTGCATTTTATTACTAAACTGCCATGCACCGCCAATAAACCCACCGCCATCGGCATCACTCTCTACGTCTAGAGTTTCACTTCCCATGACTGCTCCGGATGTCTCTATGTCGTTGACAAAGCCACCGATAATTCCTCCCTCGATGTAAGTGAAGCCGATATCGTCTGCTTGCGCCATTGCATTGTTAAATAAGATGGTAAATGCAGCTAAAGCCAATAACAAGACTGATTTGTTTTTCATTTTAATGTCTCTATTGTTTATATGAGCAAAAAAGAGTTCTGCTCTTTCCTTGCCATAAATATACGTTAGTTCTTGGAAAGAAGCTCAGTTGACGTGTGTTAAATTTTTTTAATCTCTGCTGTTGCAGCATATTACCGCTGATTGAAAATAAGCGTAACATCGCAGCCCCCCAAAAAAAGGAACGACCGTTAACTGCCTCACAAGGGCCGTTCAAGACCTTAAAAAATATCAAACTTTATTATCATCTGACACTACTGTGGGTAAGGTTACATCTTTTACTAACGTATTATCTGACTCAGGTAACTGCGACAGCAGTCTGTTTACCAAGAATTTCCCGAACATACCTTTAAACCATCGACTCTTGAATATCGAAACGAAAAGTAACAGAGGTATGATATACCAAACTTGAGCAAAAACACCTGATAGCAATCCTAATATATCCATGAAACTTCCTTGTTCAACTAACATCTTATTAAAAAATTGATTTAGGTGTTAAAAGTACAAAAAAACGCATGTCTGGTTTACAGCATCTTTCGTAGCAAGACTTGGGTATTCATTGATAATAACCGCCAACAACTTGCAGCACCCAATAAACCAACAACAACAGCACCCGTTACCGGAGCGATAACCCAATATTCTAAATGCAAACTACTTTGCATTTGAAAAACATTGGTTTGCAACAAGTACAAGCTCACTTCATTAGCTAATGCCGCCATAAAACCGGCGACTGATCCAATGATTAAAAACTCATAAATAACCGACAGTCTTATCATCATGCCTTTAGCACCTAATGTACGTAAAATGGCAAGCTCTCGCTGGCGTTCATCCATGCTAGCCTGGACTTGAGCCACTAACACCAAACTGCCTGCCACTAAGACCAACACTAATATAAATTCAATGGCTGCAGAGACTTGGTCAATGATACTGCGTACTTGGTTTATACGAGCGTCAACATCAAACATCGTCACACTGGCAAAAGGTGCCATTAACTTCGTTAGTTCTGGTTTGCGCTCTGGAGGCAAATAAAAGCTCGTAATATAACTTGCTCTAAACTGCGACATCGCTTCTGGATGCAACACAAAAAAGAAATTCGGTTGCATCGTTTGCCAATTAACGGTTCTGACACTCGTGACTTGTACGGTGACGATTTCAGAGCCTATATTAAACGTTAACTCATCGCCCATTCCTATCCGCATCCGCTCACCCACTCGTTCCTCAATAGAAACGGGAAACACTCCTTCGGGTAATGTGGAGTTTTGCGGCGTCCATTGGTCATGCCATTGACCTGCAATAATTTCATTACCCGACTGTAAAACAGTGTCCCAAGTCAGGTTCGCTTCACGACCTAAACCGCGACGAGTTTCATTGGTCGTATCTTCGTCTTCTTTGCTAATATCTGTGCGAATGAGCTCATCATTTACTTTAACAAAACGTCCACGAGAAACTGGATATAAACCATCTGTATCAATACCATTTTTGGCAAAATGCTCGACTAGTTTCGGACGTTGCTCTTGCGTAACATTTGCCAAGAAATAATTAGCTGTTCCTTGAGGTAATTGATCTCTCCACTGCTGCACAATATCGTTACGCATAACCAGTACAACCAGTAATAGCATTATGGTTAGGGCAAAACTAATCAGTTGCACTGAATTATCTAAACTACGTCGTTTAATCCGCGCCCATGCCAGTTGCCAAGCACCCATTCGACCTTTTCCAAGTACCCTACCTAAGGCAATTAAACCGAATGTCGCACCCAATAAAAGCCCCACTAAAATCAAGCCAGACACAAACAAAATCAGACTGATTTTTAGGTTTTGGGAGTACACCCACATCAATAATAAAATCGCACCACCCGCTGTAATATATTGACCACCACGAGAAGAAAAAGTAGCAGATATATCGCGACGTAATACCCGTAATGGGGGGATTGAAAAAAGGCCTAATAATGGATATAAACAGAACAATAAGGCACACACACTGCCCGTGAAAATTGCAATTAACATCGGCCGCCAATACCAAACTTGTAACGATACTTCCACCGTATCGGCTAATGCACTGACCACAATTTGTTGCAGTACAAACCCTACGACAGCGCCTAACATGATCCCTAAGATTGCAATAAACGAGATTTGATATAAATACACTTTGCGAATAGTGTTGGTACTTGCGCCTAAGGTTTTCATGATCGCAACGGGATCAAAATGGCGTTGGGCATAACGTTGTGCGGCAACGCCAATCGCCACTGCTGCCAGCACAATCGCTAACAATGAGGCTAACAGGAAAAACTGTTCTGCGCGTGCGACTGATTCACCAATCGGGGATGTATCATCTTGCACCGACAACCAGCGATGAATTTGTCGGTCTAATTGCGGAGATAACGCATCAAAATAGTCATCTAAATCACTATTCTCCCCGGTAAAATACGCTTTGTAGTTTACTCTGCTACCAGGTCCTGTGACATTAGTTGCAGCAATATCTTGGTGATTAATTAACACCATTGGATCAGCATTGAACACACTGAAACCACCATCAGGGATTTCCGATAAAATCTGAGTCACCGTAAACGTCGCATCACCGAGTTCGATGTTATCCCCAATAACCAGTCCTAATAACTGAAATAAACGAGAATCAATCCAAGCTTCACCGCGTTTAGGGATCTGCGTCGTAGCAGCGCCGGTCGCAAATAATTCAGGGGCTAATTTAATATTGCCTTTCAACGGATATGTGTCAGATACTGCACGTAAATCAACTAATGCCAATTCATCATTAGCAAATGCCATAGAACGAGTAGATACTTGCTCTGCGGTAGCTAAAGAAAAAGTCTGCGCTTGGGTGATCCACGCTGGATCAATAGGGTTACGCGCTGATAGTTGACGATCCGCGGCAATAAACTCCGCTGAACGGTCAGTCAACGCCCCTTGTAAGCGCTCAGAAAACAACGACAGTGATAACACCGCTGCGACCGATAAGATGATCGCAAATAAAATAATACTCAGTTCACCTCGTTTTGCCTCATGTTTGAACAAACGCCAAGCAAGTTGCCGTGGCATATTTTTCGCTCTAACAGAACTCATACTAATCATACTGATGCTTCCTGATCATGTGATGCAGGGTTATTTTGATGCTCCGTCTTTGACGATCCAAGGTTGTCCTGGTTCGGCGTCACCTCAACTAATTCACCCGCGGTCATCGCCAATTGACGATCACATTTTTTGGCTAATTCAGGATCATGAGTAACCAAAATCAATGTCGTGTTGGATTGTTTGTTTAAATCAAAGAGTAATGACTCAACGTTATGCGAATTGTGTGCATCCAAATTACCCGTTGGTTCATCGGCAAACAAAATTTTAGGAGATGTAATAAACGCGCGTGCAATCGCCACACGTTGCTGCTCACCTCCAGAGAGTTGATTAGGATAATGTCCTGCCCGATGTTCTACGCCTACTTGTTTAAGTACTTCTAATGCTCTAGCTTTTGGATTATCCAAACCAATGATTTCTGCAGGTAACATGATGTTTTCGAGCGCAGTTAAGGACGGAACAAGCATAAAGCTTTGAAAAATAAACCCGACTTTCTCGCCGCGCAATTGTGCTCGCGCTTCTTCGTCTAAATCGTGTAGCGGTGCACCATCTAACCAAATTTCACCTGATGTGGCAGTATCTAATCCCGCTAATAACCCTAACAATGTTGATTTCCCCGAACCTGAAGCGCCAATAATTGCGATGGACTCCCCCGCTTCTACTGAAAAATTAACCGGTTGAAGGATCTGCAACTCGCCTTCACTCGTAGAAACTGTTTTAATAAGGTCTTTGGTTTTTATCATGGAGCAATGTTCACCGTGTTATTAAATAATTTATTATCTAAAGCGTGTCGCGCCTCAGTGCAATATTTAAAATTGTTGTGCTGCGCATTAATCGTCCTTTGTACGCAATTACATGCCGCTTCAGATCAATTATCCGAGCACCAACAATCTATGGATAATAGCAGCCAAGCCGGAAAAGTTGTACTGGTGTTAGGCGATAGCTTAAGTGCTGCGTATGGCTTGACTCAAGAACAAGGATGGGTAAGTTTGTTACAAGATGTGTTAGCGCAACATAACAACCCTGATTTGGCGACGATAAAAATTATCAATGCCTCTATTAGTGGAGAGACAACAGATGGCGGTTTAGCGCGTTTAACACGTTTATTGCATCAACATCAGCCTACTGATGTGTTAATTGAGCTGGGCGGGAATGACGGCTTGCAAGGGCATAGCATTAAAAAACTTAAAACTAACTTGCGTGACATGATCAAACAAAGCCTTGCAGCGAAGACGCAAGTGGCCGTGCAGCAAATGCAAATCCCAACCAATTACGGTGCACGTTATAATAATATGTTTATGAATGCATTTTCCCAAGTTGCAACCGAAAGCCAAGTTCCCCTAGTGCCTTTTTTCTTAACCGATATTGCGCTACAACCTGAACTAATGCAAAACGATGGGATCCATCCTACTGCCGAGGCACAACCATTGATTGCACAATTTATGTTAGACAATTGGATAATCCCATTGGTGTTGCGTTAAAACTGATACACAGTCGCGGCGCTGAGCAAACCATTTACATCGATTTTTTCTTGCACACATGCTTTGATGTCTTGCATCTTAATGGGTTGCAAACACAATGCTATGGTCTGGTATACACCATCGGCTTGTCTTGCTTCAGATTGAGATAGCGATCACGCAACAAGGTCTGACGCGATTGCATTTTAATCGGTTCACCAGCAATAAATACATGCTCTGCAGCTTCTGTCACCTCTAATGGATCACCCGACCAGACGACTACATCAGCTCGCATTCCTGGTGCCAGAGAACCTACTTGTTGATCTATCCCAAAGATTTCAGCCACGTTCTTGGTCAATGATGCAAGTGCTGCGTCGTAACTCATTCCATTTGCGACAGCATTACCGGCATGTTGTGTCGCTAAACGAATATTATGAGTTTCAATGCCGATTGCGACTTTCACGCCGGCTTTATCAAGACGACCTGCATTTGCTAACGTCGCGCCGAGTGTGTCAAACGCACCGGGTAAATTGTACTCAGGATTGACAATAACAGGAATGTTCGCTGCCGCTAATTGATCCGCTACTCGCCATGCATCCGAGCCTGAAATAATGGCGACATTCAAGTTGCTAAACGCCTCTTTTAGAGCAATGATATGCAGTAAATCAGCTTTACGGTCAGCTTTAATTAACAGAGGTTGATGCCCTTGAACAACATGCCCTAAGGCTTTTGCATCAGCGCGAGAAATCATGCCATACCAAGGTTGGGTTGGCGATAAATCCGTATCAATCGCATATTCGGCTTCACTTAAGGCTTGTTTTAGTGCAACCCACAATGTACCACGCGTCCCACCGGTATCACTTGCACTAGCATTATTGACGCTAAGCGCCATAAACGCACGGGCTTTGAGTAAAGGGTCGTTATCCATTAATTGGATCACCGCCCCTTGTCCTTTAAACAAATAATCAGAAGATTCAATCCCCGTTACGGCAGTCGTAAAGCCTTCCATCCGAGTAATGGGGATCAAAGTCGAATCTGCATTTATACCATAAGATACATCAACCGCCGCGCCGATTGTCGTCACCGGATGATTGGTAGTAGAGGCATCGACTTGTCCCGCAGAAAAACCCACTTCAACTAAGCCTAATGCTGTGTATGCGCCAATAAAACCGGGAGTAACCACTTTTCCTGCCGCGTCAATACGCTCATATCCCCTTGGCGATGTAGAGCCTGCAATAATTTGTTCGACCTTGCCGTCTTTAATCAACACCGTTGCTTCTGCTAGTGTTCCTTGACCGGTTAAGGTATGCACTTTACCGCCTACAATAGCAAATTGACTCGCTAAGACCGACGTACTCAGTCCTAATACACCTACCACACCAACTAGGGTGAACATCGTTAATAAACGTTTCATTTGTGATCTCCTTCACCGATTTGTCCTAATTCAAAATCACTTACCGGCCACGTATCGGGTTCAGTACGATCAAACGCCAGTCCACCATCGATAAATACTTTTTCAGCTTGGGCATAAGTAGAGAATGGATCGGCGCTCCATAACACCACATCGGCATTTTTACCCACTTCTAGTGAGCCTGTTTGGTCAAAAATCCCAAGGGATTTCGCCGCATTGGCCGTTAACCATTGCCACGCATCCGCTTTGGAAATATCAATTCCTGCTCGACGACCATCAGACCAAGCTTTAGCTGCTTCTTGATTGAGTCGTTGAATGCCGATATCACTATCTGAATGCACAACTGCGCACGCACCAGCTTGATGCACCATAGCGACATTTTCGCGAATGCCATCATAGGCCTCAAGTTTAAAGCCCCACCAATCCGCCCACATTGACGCACAAACATTGTTTTGTGCGAGTTTATCAGCAATTTTATAGCCTTCTACCGCATGATGAAATGAGCCTATTTGATAATCAAATTCTTGCATCACATCCATCATAACCACCATTTCATCAGCGCGGTAACAATGCATATGGACGATAATGTCACCGTCTAACACACCTTTTAAGGTTTCGTTATTTAAGTCCCTTTTCGGCGCCTTAGTGTCTTTGCCAGCAGCAAAATCCGCTTCATACTGATCCCACTTAGCTTTATATTCTGCGGCACCAATCCAGGCTTTGCGATATCCTGCGACATTCGCCATACGCGTAGATGGGCCACCTTTTTTACCATAAACGCGTTTAGGGTTTTCACCACACGCCATCTTGATACCATAAGGGGCATTAGGAAACTTCATGTCTTGAACGGAGCGATCAGGTAGGTTTTTTAAAACAACACTACGTCCACCAAATAAATTAGCAGAGCCAGGGAGAATTTGTAATGACGTCACTCCACCAGCAAGTGCACGTTGAAAGCCCGGATCTTGTGGCCACACAGAATGTTCAGCCCAGACTTGAGCCGTTACCGGAGATGTCATTTCATTGCCATCCGCATGCGATCGGGTATCTGGGGACGGATATACGCCTAAGTGACTATGGGTATCAATAATACCGGGGGTAACAAACTTACCCGTGCCATCAATTTCGATGTACTTAGTGGGCAGTGAAATATCAGCACCTATACCGACGATTTTGCCATCTTGTAATAAAATTTGCGAATCGGTATTTAAGCCGCCAATACCATCAATAATCGTCGCATTGGTGATTAATGTCGCGACAGCCGGGATGGGCTCATACGTAGACGGGAATGGATCAGCATTAATGACCACATGTTCAGAAGTTGCTGTGGATTTAGCCTTGGCATCAGCACTATCATCCGAACATGCACTCAACGTTAATGTTGAAAGCATGGCGGTAGAAATAGCAGCTAACATCCAGGTCGGTTTATTTTTGTTATACACCTTGGATTTCCTTGTAGTATTATGTTGCAAAGTCGTTTAGGGGATTAAAGCCTGGATAAATTAACTAAATTTGCGCACAAGTGCAAGACTCAAAGGTTAAATGATCTGTGACTGTAAAATAGAATAAAAGCATTATTGTAGGAGGGTTTTTACAATCTCATCAGCATTGTTTAACCGGCGTATCTGAGTAAACATGTCTTGGGCTTGTGGATATTGACGTTTGAGATAGGTAAACCACTGTTTAATGCGGTTGGGATAATAGCAACCTTTAACGCCTTCTATTTCATAAGCTGAATATCGAATCAACAACGCTAACATGTCTGTCCAAGGCATGGGCTGGGCGTTATGCTTGATGCAATTAGCTAAGTTAGGTAGCGCAATCGCGCCACGACCCAGCATTAAATTATCACAAGTCGATTGGCTTTGGCATAATTGTGCATCCGCCGCAGTCCAAATTTCACCATTGGCAATAATCGGAATAGGCACATGTTGTTTGATCTTGGCGATCCACGGCCAATAAGCTGGAGGACGATAGCCGTCGCTTTTGGTGCGAGCATGAATTGCCAGCTCCGTTGCACCCGCTTGATAAATGGCATCGGCATTTTCGATTGCCAACTCTGTGTCAGCAAAGCCTAAACGCATCTTAGCCGTCACAGCGATAGATGAAGGCACAGCCTCTCTGACAGCTTTGATAATCGCATATAGCTCTTCAGGGTATTGCAATAACACCGCCCCACCCCGAGATTTATTAACGGTTTTAGCCGGGCAGCCAAAATTAATATCAATCCCATGCGATCCAAGCTCAACGGCTAATTGCGCATTCTCAGCCAAATATTGTGGATGGTTACCCAGTAATTGGATTTTAACCGGCGTGCCACTTGGAGTGAAGCCGCCTTGATGTAGTTCAGGACAAAAGCGATAAAAGACGCGTTCTGGTAACTTTGCATCTACAATTCTAATAAATTCAGTCACACATAAATCATACCCACCAATTTGGGTAAGCATATCGCGCATTAAGTGGTCTAAGACCCCTTCCATTGGTGCAAGTGT
>DBBN01000061.1 GCA_002292215.1 Glaciecola sp. UBA983
ATTTTCATTTCTTCTTTGGTGTAGTCATTATCCATAAATGCATCAATCTGCGGGATCACGTTAAACGCGATTTGACGTGAAAAACTTCCTTTTTGCACTTCACGCGCATTTAATAAATCAGCAGTCTGAGTCGCTAGACCTTCCATCGCTTCTTTGCCAGCACCTGACACTGATTGATACGTACATACGTTAATCCGCTCAATACCCACTGCATCATGAATCGGCTTCAGCGCCACCATCATTTGAATAGTAGAGCAATTAGGGTTAGCGATGATATTACGGTTTCTAAAATCTGCTAATGCATGTGCATTTACTTCTGGCACCACTAATGGAATATCAGGTTCATACCTAAAGTGAGAGGTATTATCAATCACAATACAGCCGGCTTCAGCTGCAATTGGCGCAAACTTTTCAGATACACTACCACCAGCAGAGAAAAAACCAAACTCAGCTTGAGACCAGTCAAAAGTATCCGCATCTAATACTTCAATTTCTTTACCCTTAAAATTAATCGTGCCACCGGCTGAACGGCTTGAGGCTAGAGGAAATAATTGATTGATGGGAAATTTGCGCTCAGCGAGTATATCCATCATTGTTTGACCTACAAGGCCAGTAGCGCCTAAAACGGCAACATTAAATGCTTGTGACATGGTAAAAAGTAATCCTTAAAACAGGTTATGGCGCAATGGCATTAAAGCCTAGCGCGGACAAAATTAGCTGTGTTGGTTGATGCGTACATGTGATCTGTAAGGTATCAAATTCTCGACGAATTGACGCATCAAGCTGATACTTAGGATCACGGTATTGCTTACGCAGCAGCGCGAAACAGTCGGATTGTGACATGTTCGTCACAAATTGGCTATGATCATATGCTATATCATATACCGTACCTACTAATATACTAAGCGATTCAATGGTTAAACACTCATCGGAGCACACTATTTGCAGGGTTGCATCAGGTAAAAACTCGTGCATTTTATGTACCACAGGCTGATTAACTTGCTGCGCTAACCACTCATACAGCATAAATGTTCCCCGCGTTTTTCCTTCAAGGCTATGTCCTGCAATATGCGGAGTCGCAAACAAACAATGTGCAATTAGGGACTTGAGTATAGTCGGTTCATGCTCCCACACATCTAAGATTAATGTAGGGGCTAACTGTTGTTCTGCCGATCGCAATAATGCTTGATTATCGATGACCTCTCCTCGACCAGCATTGAGTAAAATTTGTCTTGGCGAAAGCTGTGTTAATACTTCTTCATTAAATAAATGCAATGTGGGATGTGCGCCCGTTTTCACTAAAGGCGCATGTAAACAAACGATATCACATTGCAATATTGCTGTTAAATCACCCCACTGTGGTTGTGCTTCTGCCTCAGCTCGAGGAGGATCGTATGCATGTACAGTCATACCCAGCGCACTAAATTTAGTGAGTACACGACGTCCAACCTGCCCTAACCCCACAATCCCTACCGTAAAGCCCGATAATACCTCAAATGAATCCGATAATAGAATATCACCGCGCGCCAATAACGCATGTAAGATGCCTGCCAGTGCATATTCGGCAACTGATTCCGCATTACAACCTGCAGCGACATAGGTGGCAATATCTGCGCTAGCTAGCGCATCGAGATCTAAATGATTATAGCCAGCCGTCGCGGTTGCTAGATATTGGCATTGGGTTAATTGCTCTACCCGTTGAGCATTAATTTTAGTCGTAGAGCGCAACATTAATGCATTGACGTTGCATAAATCATTTGCACTAATAGTTTGGTGGTTAAAGGCTTGCGCTTGCCCTAACGATGGGAACACGTTAGCGGCAAACGGCATATTATCATCATATAAAATATTCAAGTCCAACACTCCATCAACGCCTTAGTCACTGCTTCAGGCGCTTCAATTTGAGGGTAATGCCCAACATCTAACGCAAATGTCTTAGCATTAGGTAACAGGCGGATAAATTCATCAAGCATGTGCTGACCGGAAATAGGATCATATATACCATTAATGAATGCTAATGGGATCTTACTGTTTACTAACGCATCTTGCCAGCGTTGTGCAAATACTGCACGCTCATCAATATATTGCAACACGCTAGGGATCACGCGACGACCATCATGCACTATTAGCAATTGCCACAGATCATTGATTAATGTGGGACTAGGCGGTGTATTAGGGCCAAATATACTCATAAAACTCTGATGTAACACGCGCTTACTCATCAACTTAACTGCAATAGGACCAAGTGAGGATTTAAGCAATTTTTGAGTGAATAACGGTTTATGTAATGCGGCAAATAAACCACCATTTAAAAATGAGACTGACTGAAACTCAACAGGGAGCGCAACATTTAGCTCTGGCTGTTGATCATTGACTAAAGCAGGTGATTGACTGCGCGCGACTAATTCTTGTGCCACCGACACGCCATAATCATGAGCAACCACATGACAAGCTTCAATACCGATGGCTTTCATATGTTCAAGTAATACGCATACTGCATCCGTTTGTTGTTGCAGAGTGTATTGATGTGGGTAAGGTTTATCCGAGATGCCAAAGCCCAAAAAATCCATACCGATGCAGATATGAGAATGCCGCAAGGCTTGCCATTGATAATGCCAATCATAACTGGCACTGGGAAATCCATGTAAAAAAAGGACGACGGGTTTATCAATAACGACAGGTTTGTCATGAGAGGAGGTAACCTGCAGCGGTACAGGGCTAAAACAGCCAATATGCCACTGCTCAAATTTGATATATTGCGCTTGAGCTTGATAATCCCGAAGAGCAATATGACTCATTACGCTCTAAATCCAGGGTAATCACGATCTAATTTACGTAAAATGCCAGGCCACGCAAGTTGTCCACCTGATGATTTTAACACCATTTCGGCTTGAGCTTGGATCCCTGCCAGTATAGCATCGGGTACTTGAATCAGATTTTGTCCGGTGCCTTGTGCCATGAGTTGTACTTCAGCAGCTCGCTGCATAATGTACATAAACAAAAACGCATCAGGAATGGTCGACGCGCAAGTTAATAAACCATGATTGCGTAAGATAAAGAAATTTTTATCACCTAAATCTGATACTAAACGCTGCTTTTCATCCGAATTAAGCGAGACCCCTTCATAATCATGGTATGCAATGGAACTTAACGGAAATAATGACGCCTGCGAAAATGCCTCCATTCCCTTTTCTAAGATGGATACTGCAACGCCTTCATTGGTGTGAAGGTGCAATACACAATGCGCATCATCGCGGGCACAGTGGACTGCTGAGTGGATATTAAAACCTGCGGGATTGATTTCGTAATCACTGTCGAGGACTTTGTTACCATCCAAATCAACTTTGACTAGACTCGATGCGGTCACTTCTTCAAACATCATCCCATAAGGATTAATTAAAAAGTGAGCATCAGGTCCTGGGACTCGCGCAGAAATATGCGTAAAAATTAAATCGTCCCAACCATAATGTGCCACCATGCGATAGCAGGCTGCAAGATCAACGCGCGTTGCCCATTCTTCTTTAGAAACAAGGTCTTGTACTGGTTTACTCATTGGCCGCCCTTTTATACAACATAATAAGATGCAAAATAATATTTACAATAATTTAACGTATTACTTGTAAAAAAGCCAATAACAACAACGCGCTTAATCTATCACTTATTCTAATCAGACTTTATAAGTATTTTAGCCTTTATAACGCTGCATCACTAAGGTTGCGTTCGTACCACCAAAACCAAAACTGTTAGACATAATGGTATTGATAGTTTGTTCACGTGTTTGTGTCACGATATCCAAACCTTTCGCCGCGTCATCTAATGTTTCAATGTTAATTGATGGTGCAATAAAATTATTTTCCATCATTAAAATACTAAAGATAGCTTCGTTAACCCCTGCAGCACCAAGTGCATGGCCTGTCATGGCTTTAGTTGCACTAATTGCTGGTGATTTTTCACCGAATACTTCTTGGATCGCTTTAAGCTCTTGTACATCACCAACAGGAGTGGACGTCCCGTGAGTGTTTAAGTAGTCAATCTCGCCTTCTACATTTTGCATCGCCATTTGCATACAACGCACCGCGCCTTCACCTGAAGGAGCAACCATGTCATAACCGTCAGAGGTTGCACCGTAACCAACAATTTCAGCATAAATATGCGCACCACGCGCTAACGCATGTTCAAGTTCTTCGACCACGACCATACCACCACCACCTGAACTGACAAACCCATCACGGTCTGCATCATAAGTGCGCGAGGCTTTTTCTGGCGTATCGTTATATTCTGAGGACAAGGCACCCATTGCATCAAATTGACCAGAAAGCGCCCAATGGAGTTCTTCACCACCACCGGCAAATACCACATCCTGCTT
The DNA here is from genome assembly GCA_002292215.1 of Glaciecola sp. UBA983. Classification (GTDB taxonomy): domain Bacteria; phylum Pseudomonadota; class Gammaproteobacteria; order Enterobacterales; family Alteromonadaceae; genus Opacimonas. Next base: position 4,367 of record DBBN01000061.1, read on the forward strand.
GTTCAATTGGATCATTTCCAAGGCATTACCGATACAATGTGCTGATGTGGCACAAGCCGATGAAATCGAGTAATTCACCCCTTTGATTTTAAATGGGGTCGCTAAACAAGCAGAAACCGTGCTACCCATACAGCGTGTAACCATGTAAGGACCGACACGACGCACGCCTTTGTTACGAATAATATCCGCAGAATCAACTTGATGCTTAGACGATGCCCCACCTGAACCTGCAATGATACCGGTACGAATATTAGAAATTTGCTCAGGTGACAAACCGGAATCGTCTACGGCTTGTTGCATGGCAATATACGCATAAGAAGCCGCATCGCCCATAAAGCGTAATTGTTTACGGTCAATATGTTCACTCAAGTCAAGGTCTACTTTGCCCCAAACTTGGCTACGTAAACCCATTTCCTTAAACTGTTCAGAAAACGTAATACCTGATTTACCAGCACGTAATGACTCAGTAACTTCTGCTTTGTTATTACCAATACTTGATACGATACCTAATCCAGTGATGACTGCTCTTCTCATGATATTCCTTAGCGAATTTTGTGGGACTTTTTATACGTCTTTTTTGTGCGTAAGATTGTACGCCAGTTTATTAATTTAACTGGTCTGATATTATACTCCCCTTAGTATATTTACTTACAGGTTCAATGTGAAGCTTAGCCATGCACAAATCAGCTTTAAATCATCCGGCACGCCAGTTGCTGATGATTTTTCCGATGTTTATTTCTTAGACGCTCACGGCTGCGCAGAAACTGACTACGTATTTATCGAACAAAATGATTTGCTCAACAGGTGGTTACAATTCGAACTATCTGACTCTATTTCTGCCAATGTATTTGTGATTGCTGAAACCGGTTTTGGCTCGGGTTTAAACTTTTTTCAAACATTGCACCATTATTCGCAGCTACTTGAACAAGGTCACACACTGCCAAGGTTATATTTTTTATCAACTGAAAAGTTTCCAATGACCATGGCCGATTTACAACAATCGATTGCCGTGTACCCACATTTATCTAAATGGGTTGACGAACTACTGCCACAATATCCTATGGCTTTAACAGGCTGTCATCGAATGCATTTATGCAATGGACTGGTAACATTGGATCTATGGCTTGGAGATATTCATGACACCCTGCCCCAATGGCTAAATGAGCATGATGGTCTAGTGGATGCCTGGTTCTTAGATGGGTTTGCGCCAAGCCGTAACCCGGATATGTGGAATGAGGCCTTATTTACGCAACTTGCTCGTTTATCCAAACCCAATGGAACACTATCAACCTTTACCGCTGCGAGTATCGTTAAGAGAGGCTTAGTTAAAGCTGGATATAAATTAACTAAAACCAAAGGCTTTCGCTATAAACGAGAAATGATCCTTGCCACGTTCACAGAATTAGCTATTCGACAACCAACGCAACAACAGCACAGCATTCCATATTATGCGCGTCCTGCTCAGCCATTATTACAACATGTGACGATTTTGGGTGGTGGTATCGCCGCAGGGTGTTTAGCCTATTTACTTACTCAACAAGGCATCGAAGTCTCCGTACACTGCAAAGATGCAGCCTTAGCACAAGGCGCTTCGGGCAATGATTTAGGCGGTTTTTATCCACAACTTAATGCTCAAGCGAGTATCGCTAGCCAAGTTCATGCAGCTAGTTTTGTGTATGCTCGGCGATTTTATGATGCATTGCTTAGCCAAGGTGCTAAGTTTGGTCATGCTTGGTGTGGGGTATTACAAGTCGGTTTTAATGACAAAGTTCAACAACGCCAACAAAATTTAATTGATCAACAGGTGTGGCCAGCAGATCTAATCCAAGGTGTTAGTGCTAGCCAAGCGTCAGAAATTGCACAAGTCGAACTCCCCTATCCGGCGTTATTTATTGAGCAAGGAGGTTGGATCAGCCCACCTCAATTAGTAAAGGCAATGTTTGCACTCGCACAACAAACCGGTTTATGTCAGATTAACACCCAATCAACATTGAGTACTGATGTCATTACTAATATTACCAGCGATCCTAGTCAGGCTGTAATATATGCCACGGGTGCAGAATCAGCGCGATTAGCAATCCCGGCGTTACCGTATCGCCTAGTCAGAGGTCAAGTCGAACGAGCCCCTGCCTCCACACAAAGCACAAACTTACAAACCGTGTTATGCCACAAAGGTTATTTCACCCCAGCTGTAGATGGAATACATGCATTAGGCTCAACCTATGTGAAAGACGATGTTAATTGTGAGTATCGTCCTTCCGAAGCACAACTTAATTTAGCGATGCATCAACAGAGTCTGGTTGAATGTCCATGGATCCAAGCTATGCCATTACCCACTTCAGGCAGAGCCGCTATTCGCTGCTCAACACCTGACCATTTACCACTCGTCGGCGCTGTGCCCGATGTACAGCAACAATTAATCGACTTTAATCAGTTGTATCAAGCAAAACCTGCACATACTTACCCTCAAGCGCAAAATGTCAAAGGGCAATATGTGCTAACAGGATTAGGCTCTCGTGGATTAACCACCGCACCATTAATGGCACAATTATTAGTATCTCAACTATTAGGGCTGCCTATTCCAGTCACTCAGACCGTCGCAAACGCACTCAATCCAAATCGCTTTTTGATCCGCGACGGGATCCGTAGATTAAGCTATTTAGACCGATTTACGGCTTCATAATGGCTGCTATTTCATCAACTTGGGCTTTTTTTGAAACATGTGTTTCCAAAGCGCTATCGTTATTGCTGCGCAGGTAACCCTAATAAATCCAAATGTTCCCCGATCACGTTTTCATAAGACACCATAACCGCATTGGCAATATGCTCTGGGATCAATGATTGTGCACTGGCTACAATATGTTTAGTACTCACGTCGATAATCCGTGCATTGATCAAGACGCCACCATGATGTCGGGCAAATGTTCCCGTCAAAATATAGTCCATCGGTACGTCAATATTCAGATCTTCATGATCACGTGACAAATAAAAATCACCTTGCGACGTCACCCTAATAAAGCCCGTTGATTTAAAATCCACCACGGGTATACGGTATTGATGCAATTCGTGTTTAAAGCTTTCTGCCATTTGTAATGCCATGATATTGGAATGATTAAGATCGCTATCAAGCCAAGCAAAATGTGTCACACCCATTGGGGTTTGTGGCGTCATATTTTCCATATTAGCGACTAAATCTTGTGTTAGATTGCGCACATAATCATTGATGGTATATAACAATCGCTCGGGAGTGGCATCCACGGCAATGGGTGAATCTTTATCTGAAAGCTCATCAAGAGAGAGCTCAGATGAAAGCCGAGCCTGTGGCGACGAGATGGGTATATCATCCGCATAGCGGGCAATAGGTATTGTTGTCTCTGGCAGCAACATGCACCCAGAAAGGCTAGCCACACTAATTGCAACAAGGCTATGTTTGAGTGTGTGTGATTTTTTAGGCATAACGTCCTCGTCTACACATCGTTTCATCATGTCCAAACACAAGGCAAAGTGTTGCCGTGTAGACCGCAGTTAAAGGCAATGTACGGCGACATATATCCGATTTGTAGCGAAATATGGCGTAGTTACCTGTTTAACCTAAGACAAAATACGATGTTGTGGTTATTTCATTGGTATCCATGATTAATGAATAGCAATTGTCATACCAAGAATGTTATCTAGTACGTTTGACGCAGGCGCTGCCATAGCGTCCAGATTTTTTTCTGATCCGGCTTGTCCAATTCTTGATTGGCAAACGCATCAGTCAAATTTTGGGTGAGGATGTCATCGAGGTTGTTTACTGAGTTTTCACTCGCATCAGGTACCATGCTGACAGCTAATGAAAAATGACCATGAAAATAACTACTAATAAACAATTCATCATCAGTGCCATTAACAACAATGTTATCTAAATCTTGTTCAACACCCTCAATAAACTCTGCAAAGGTTGATGCTTTGTTACTCGCATCAGAATAACTCACTCCGACAGGATATAATACTTTGTCATTGTAGCCGGTGATCACCTCAATCAAACCATCTAAACTCGCATCTAACTTTGCATCACCCGTGTCACAAATAAGTGGCTGCCCTTGTAACTGTTGTAATTTAGTTTTAGTTGCCACGATAATAATGTTGTCTTTACCTATGGCGCGGATCACGTCTGGCGAAAGTTGCTGGTTGCCTCTACCAAAAATATGCCCTTGCCCACCAATTAATGTAATTAAGAGCTTAGTCGGTGAGTTTTGTACAATCGGTAATATAGAATCTGCCATCATATCTTGCTCAACACGCTCATTGGCATGGATCACATCTACACCCAGTAATGTATTGGGGTAGCCTAATTCTTGCATAATAAAATCAATGGTTGAGCCAGAACCCATAATCCAATTGCAAGGCGCATGTTCATCGCGTAACTCACCGATATAAGCAGCTAAGTCGGCTAACACCATCTCGTCTGATTCTTTGCCCCCCATCTTGACTGACTGTACATATTGTAATTGCGCGGGGACAGTGAGTTCTCCAAAATGCTTTGCGATGACTTTACCTTCACGAAATGCTGTCTCATCGATATCGCGTACTTCCGCTTCTTGCACACTGACTAATTTACCTAAAATCATATCAGCAATGACACATCCTGCTGCGCGAGGCGTAATCGCATAGACACCAGAATGAATTTTACAGCCTGCAGGTATCCCTAAAACCGGAATATGCGTAGGCACAACGTCACAGATATTTCGAGCGGTGCCATCACCACCAGCAAATAAAATACAATCCACACCTTGAGCAAGGAGCGCTTGGACAGCAGCTTGTGTGTCGCTAGCTTCGGTTTGCGCATGAGGATGGGTGTAAACCACTTGTGTCGTAAAACCCAGTGCCACAGCACAATCTTCGCCCATCTGACCTGATGCCGTTTTGATCACTAGTTGTGATTGATGAGCTACTAGCTCTTGCAGCGCAGTAGCCGTTTTATAATTAGCTTGTGGAATCGCACCTTTAGCTAAGGCCTGCGCGCGAACATCAGCCCCATCGCTGCCTTTTAACGCAACAGCACCACCAATTCCGGCATACGGATTAATCACCAAACCCAGCACAAATTGTCGAGATGTCGGTGAGTGTAATGATTCGGGGTAATATTCTTGTTTTAACACTTGGATAAATTCTTGTGCTCGTTGTGGGTAACCGTCATTCATCAGTTGCGAAAGTTTATCCGCAACCAGCGACTTAAACGCCAACTCGTCGGTTTTATTTCCCGTTAAATTATCAGAACTGATGGTAAATTCAAGACCACATGCCAAACAAAAGCCCCATTCAATGGCTTGTGGTAACACTTCGACTCTTTGAAATTGTCGTTGTTTCTCATCATCCCGACCGTCCGGCGCATACCAATACCCATAATCTGGGAGTAAACGTCGTTCCGAACCAGCAATACACCAATGCGCTATTTCATGTAATGCGCTAGAAAAATACCCATGAGCAAACACAACTTGATGATGTTCGACGTGCTCATTAGCAGGTATATAGATAGGCTCGTCTGTGCCCTTTACTAATCGAGTATTACATCTTTCATAAAAAGTGTGGTCAAATAATTCGATCAATCTATCGATGCTATGGTTGATGCTATGGTTGGTGCTAAGCGAGGTACTATGAGTGATATCAGAGCCCTTAATGACTGTTTACTATGGCGTTATTTTATATTAATTAGCTAAAAGTCACTATATATATTTACGTTCCACTACGACTTTGATGTAGTATGAAATGTATCAATTATTAAGGTCGTTTCTATGTTCAGTTTACCGCAACCGTTTATCAGCCAATGGGCTATTACCGATTCAGTGATCGACCACTATGGTCATGTAAATAACGTTGCATATGTCAAACAGATTGAAACAACCGCATGGCTTCACTCTAATGCACTAGGGTTAAGCATAGAACAATACCAAGCGATTGATCGCGGCATGGCAATCCGCTCGCATGTGTTGCAATATCATCAACCGTTACATTTAAGCGAGCAAGTTCATTGCGCCACTTGGATTACCCAGTGTGATGGTAAAGCCACGTTAACGCGTCAATTTGAAATGTACAGTGAACAAAAATCTACCATCGTGTTTAGCGCCACCACAGAGTTTGTATGTATTGCTTTGTCTTCGGGGAAAATACGGCGCATGCCCGAATTGTTTCGTGATGCTTACCTGCCGGCAGTGCTTGCTCCTGGACAACCAAGCGTGGCGGTAAAATGAAAATAGCCTTAGTACTCTCATGTTTGATTAATATACTACTAATTGGTGCAGTATATATTCTACTCAATAATCAAGCCTCCTTATGGTTGCGGTTAGATCCGATTCAGAAACTGTTGCCTAGCGTTCTAGAAACGAAATCAGGCTCCATGCAACACACTACATCCTTAGCGCCACAATCTCGCCTGCAATCCACAGAGCGATCAGCAGTGCAAGCTACAAGAGAGCAAAGTCTAGACGCACGAATTTTAGACGACCTAAGCTTTGCCGCATTATTAAGCTTAGCTGAGGAGGGTGAATGGCAAACATTAGCACCACAATTAACTGAATATTTATATCAATACCCTGAACATGTGCAAGCACAACTGCTAGAAGGACGGGTGATCATTCATACCCAAACTAGTGCCGCCGGACTAGAATACCTCTATACCCTATTGCATAAGCTCAATGCACCACAAGACATTGAATTGGTGGCGTCATACATAAACGAACATGCACAACCCATTATTGATGCGTTAACCGATAATCAAGATTGGACGGCGCTAGCGACATTTGTCGAGCCGTTAATTCAATATGAATCTCAAGCCGTTACTTATATTGAGCCTCTTGCGCTTGCTTATGCCATGCTAAATTTGCCCGATGCAATGGAGAATACCCTTGCTAGCTTACCCAATGGCCATCGATTAATTCAACAAACACGGCGTTTATGGTCTGAACAATTTGCCATTACGCCGGATTATGCGCGCACTCAACGTCAACCTACAGTCCCGAATAATCAAGCACGACAAGTGGATATTACAGTGGCGTTAAGCCAGCGTGAAGGTCAATGGTTTTCACCATTTAGTGTAGGCAGCGAACACTTCGAATTATTACTCGATACCGGTGCGAGCACGACGGCGATATCAGGCGATGCCTTTTTGAGGATCCCGAAACGCCAACGTACGTTTTTAGGTCGGATTTTAATCAACACAGCAAGTGGTCAAGCACAAGCACGCTTATACAACGTCACCAATGTCGCTATTGGTGCATGGAAAATTGCGCAATTAGATGTATTAGTCTTACCCGTAGAACGCTTGTCAGGATTTGATGGCTTGTTAGGTATGAATGTATTAAATCGCTCCCAAGTCGTGATTGATCAGATCTCGGGAGCACTTGAGGTTAGATTACCAGAATTGTCACGTTCACAGCGTAACGACTAAACGTAACGCTTGATCAATGGCACGCTTGGCATCAAGTTCTGCCGCCACATCTGAACCACCAATTAAATGGTAGGGCTTCGTGAGCCCTTCGCTCAATGCTTGGTTGGGCTCTTGACCTGCACAAATAATCACATTATCCACCGCTAAGACCTGCTTTTCTCCGCCAATAGTGACATGTAATCCTGCATCATCTATTTTATCGTACGTGACGCCTGCCAACATGTGGACGCCTTTCATTTGTAAGCCAGCGCGATGCGCCCAACCAGTCGTCTTACCTAACCCTGTGCCCACTTTAGTCGTTTTACGTTGCAGTAAATAAATGGTTCTAGGCGATGGCTCAGGTAATGCTAGCATGCCTTCTACCCCACCACGCACAGAGAAAGTCATATCAATACCCCACTCTTTCATAAACGTTGGAATATCTGTGCTCGGTGTCGATTTACCATGACTTAAATACTCTGCCGTATCAAAACCAATGCCTCCGGCACCTATAATAGCAACACGCTTTCCTACTGGTTTCTTATGTTTGAGTACATCAATATAATTATATACACAAGGATGATCAATCCCTGCAATCGGCGGTACCCTAGGAATAATACCCGCAGCGATAATCACCTGGTCAAACGTGCTTGCATTTAACTGCCCAGCAGTGACTGTGGTATTAAGCTGCACATCCACGTTTAACAATGATAATTGCGCTTTAAAATAACGCAATGTCTCAAAAAACTCTTCTTTGCCTGGTACCTGTTTGGCAATATTAAATTGTCCGCCAATTTCATTATTCGCATCAAACAACGTAACCTGATGACCGCGTTGTGCCGCGGTTGTGGCAGCCGCTAATCCTGCGGGCCCCGCTCCTACAACCGCGATGTGTAATGGTTTAGTGGTCGGTGTGATAATAATTTCATCTTCATGACACGCTCGAGGATTAACTAAACAACTCGTTAGTTTTCCGGCAAAAACATGATCCAAACACGCTTGATTACAACCAATACAGGTGTTAATTAGTTGCGATTGACCCGCTTGCGCTTTATTCATAAACTCAGGATCAGCTAAAAACGGACGTGCCATAGAAACAAGATCAGCGTCACCCTGTGCAAGCACACGTTCAGCGACTTCGGGTGTGTTGATGCGGTTAGACGTGATTACAGGTACATTCAATGCCTGCTTAAATTTAGCTGTAACCCAAGTAAATGCCGCCCGAGGCACTTTAGTCGCAATAGTAGGAATTCGTGCTTCATGCCAACCTATCCCAGTATTAATGATTGTCGCTCCGGCTTCTTCAACAGCCAATCCAAGTTGAATAACTTCTTCAGCAGTCGAGCCTCCTTCTACCAAGTCCAGCATCGACAAACGATATATAATAATAAAATCTGTCCCTACCGCTGCGCGAACGCGACGCACAACTGCAATCGGCAAGCGGATACGATTGGCATACTTTCCGCCCCATTCGTCTTCGCGGTGATTTGTACGTTGGGCGATAAATTGATTCAAAAAATACCCTTCAGAACCCATGATTTCAACACCATCATACCCAGCTTGTTTAGCATTAACCGCGGTAGACACGAAATCGTCTATTTGGGATTCGATCTCATCACTAGTTAATTCACGTGGTGTAAACGGATTAATGGGCGCTTGAATAGGCGATGGTGCCACTAGTTTTTTGTTATAGGCATAGCGACCAGTATGTAATATTTGCATACATATTTTTGCACCATGTGCATGCACCGCATCCGTTACAAATTGATGCTCAGCTAATACTTCTGGCGAGTCTAAACGCCGAGAGACCTCATGTGTCGCTCCTTCGGCATTTGGACCGATGCCACCGGTGACGATTAAACTGACACCACCTTTAGCGCGTTCAACAAAAAACGCAGCCATGCGCTCGTGCCCGTTAGGTATTTCTTCTAAACCGGTGTGCATCGACCCCATAATGATACGATTTTTTAAGGTCGTGAAACCGAGATCTAATGGGGTAAATATATGCGGGAAAGCCGCTTCAGATTGCGTATTATGATTTGATTGAGTGTTTGGATTTGAATGAATTTGCGACATGTATTGAGACTCCTAAGTAAGCTGGGCAATAATATGCTGAGCAATTTTTTCAGCAATCATGATCGTGGGTGCATTGGTATTGCCGCCAATAATACTCGGCATAACAGAAGCATCAACAACGCGTAAACGCTTAATATGTTTAACGTTACAATGGGGGTCGACAACCGTAGTAGGATCATCGATTTGCCCCATGCGACAAGTACCGACTGGATGATAAACCGTTTGCGCTTGGCTTTTAATAAACGCAATAATCTGCTCATCAGTCATGTTTTCCAACGGCAATGATGGCTGCCAAGGACTGGGTGTATAGGCTGAAAACGCAGATGAAGCTAACATTGTCATCGCCAGTTTAACGCCGTCCACTAACGCGATTAAATCGTCAGGGTGACTGAGATAATTGGGTTGTATTTCTGGATGAGCTAACGGGCTGTTTGACTGCAATCGAATATAACCTTGAGATTTGGGATATAAATGGCACACATGTACACCAAAGCCATAATCAAACTCTATTCCTCTACCGTGATCAACAATGATCCCTGGAATAAAATGGAATTGCAGATCCGGTTTATCCGCAGTACCCAGCTGACTATAAGCAAACCCACCAGCTTCTGCGACGTTTGATGACATCAGACCGTCTCGCGTGGTTGCATATTTTGCAGCATGGTGAATATATTTAGGCACCAAACGCGGCATTAAAGCATAACCAGAAGCCGTTTTACATTTAACTTGTACGATAACATCAAGATGATCTTGTAAATGTTGTCCCACACTTGGAATATCAGAAAGACATTCAATATGATATTTGGCTAAATGATTTTTGTCCCCAATCCCTGATAACATTAAGATCTGAGGTGAATTAATTGCACCACCACATAACAACACTTCGTTATTGGCAAAAAGTTGCGTGCTACTTCCGTCAATCGTGCATTCTACCCCCATGGCAGTCTGTTCATTAATTAACACACGGTGCACTAAGGTATTGCTTAATATTGTCAGATTCGGATCATCTTTGACCGGGGCGATATATCCTTTGGCGGTCGAGCATCGTTGACCATTACGATGGCTGACTTGATACAAGCCGACCCCCACACGTTCATGTGTATTAAAGTCACTAATATGGGGTAATTGTACAGATTGACCTGAAGCGATAAATGCTTGAGAAAGTGAATCATGATAGCGTAAATCACTGACACCTAAGGGACCACCTACACCATGAAAAGTACTCTCCCCACGGGTATTATCTTCACTTAATTTAAAGAGGGGTATGACACACTCCGCGTTCCAGCCTATTGCACCACTGGCTGCCCAATCATCGTAATCACTGTATTGACCCCGAATATAGCACATCGCATTGACGGAGCTGGAGCCTCCCATGACTTTGCCTCTGGGCCAATATAATGAACGGTTGTCGAGCTGAGTTTGAGGGGCGGTATTGTAGTTCCAATTAATACTCGTCATGCGTGAGAGTAATGCGACCCCAAACGGAATGTGGATCAATGGATTTGAATCTGAGACACCCGCCTCGATAAGGCAAACAGTAACTTGTTGGGTATCGATTAAGCGACGAGCAAGGACGCAACCTGCCGAACCAGCACCTACAATGATATAATCAAAAGAATTTTGCACTACAACACTAACACTAATTAAATAAACTCATCGTACCACTGTACCAAAAGAATGTTCATAAGTGTTAGTAAATTGTAATTAATTTGTGTGGATGACGCTAGTCTGCAATATCACTAGGGATGTTTTCACGAATTTCAGCCCAGATTTTACCACTATCTATACCGTATTGACGGATTAACATTTGCACTTTTTGTGGCTCTGCTTGGTCAATTAATGCAAAAAGATCCTGATAAAACTTAGTCGCTAGATCACGTGATGAAGCATACGAAAAATAATAACTTCCGATGCGCGCATACATGCCTTTAAAGCCATTCATCAGTAATACGTATATATTGTTATTAGAAGCAAACGCTAAATCGTGATTCATTTGATAATCAAACTGTGCAAAAGCTAAACCTGTTTGTTCGATATCTTTGTAACGTCCGATGATTTCTTTGGCTCGTTCTGGGTTATTTTTGAATGCGCCACGAATAAATACAGCACTGACATTGGTACGTGCAGCTAATAAATTATCCACTAGCTCTTTAATATTCGTCGGATCGAGACGAGCAAGGGTCTCTAGAATATTTAAGCCACAAGTTTCCCAGTAGTTGTTAACCTTGGTTGGCTTACCATGTTGGATCGTTAACCAACCATCGCGAGCAAGGCGCTGTAACACTTCACGTAAGGTGGTTCTAGTCACACCGATTAATTCGGATAACTCACGTTCAGCAGGTAAAATTGTACCTGGAGGAAAACGACCACTCCAAATAGACTCAACAATATACTCTTCAGCAAAACCTGCTGGACTTTGGGCTTTATAAATCATGTGACTTTCTCGGTTATCTTGATACTGATTGTACCAGATAAAAGCTAAGCTACCAATATTTATCATTTATTCTTGGTTAAACCTCTAGTATGATTTATGAAAATTAAACACTAGGACGGCGTTACCTTGTTAAATTCATTCTCTGCATGGGCTGAATCAAAATCTGCTTGGCTAACATTATCTATGTCTAGCGCGCTACTTATTGTCACTGCGTTATATTTCCAACATATTATGGATTTACAACCCTGTATTAAATGTATCTACCAACGCACCGCCGTTTTTGGCATCTTAGTCAGCAGTCTAATGCCCTTAATCTGGCAACATAGCATAACTCGTTTACTTGGATTTATTGGCTGGGGCGTTGCATCTATTTGGGGCTTTTTGATTGCACATGAACACGTTGATATTTTATTTGCTGCTAATCCCTTTTTTGTGGTCTGCGATATAATCCCTAATTTCCCAGCATTTATGCCTCTGCACGAGTGGTTGCCAGCAGTGTTTGGTGCGACTGGCGACTGCAGTGAAAACTCGTGGCAATTTTTGGATATGGGTATGGCACAATGGATGCGCATCATCTTTGGTATGTATGCGGTCACTTGGCTAATAATGCTCATCAGCCGACTTGCTATCGCGCGTAAAATTTAAGCATTGTCGGAGCCAAACAAGGACTCGTTATGAATTATTTGGAGATAGGAAGCTAGTCCAATTCATTTAATGGCCAAGTCACGATCCGCTCTTCAAACTCGTCCATATTAACGTCAAGTTCGCTGACAATTTTATTTCTTACTGACATACCCTCGGCATGCATTTTATGAGCTTTACCACCATTTAATAATGGATGCCATGACGCTAACGCTTTACCTTCATGCAGGCGTCGATAACTGCAACTAGGTGGCATATAAAAAATTTCAGGCAGATTTGCTTGAGTCAGTTTCACACAATGTGGTACTAACTCGGTACGATTCTCATATTCCGTGCATTGACATGTTTTGGTGTGCAAAAACTGGCACACAATATCGGTGAAAAACATTTCTTCTTCACCTTTTGCTGTGTCGGTAAAATGGGCCTCTTCAACATCATCATCAATGAACTTATGCAAACAGCATTTGGCACAACCATCACAAATTGCTTCCCATTGTGCCTCATCCATTTGCGTTAATGGCGTGGTTTCCCAGTAACGGGATGCAATAAGTGCATTCATTTTTGCTGAAACTTTTGCCATATTACGTATCCTGCTGTGGATCAGGTGATAGGCCTAACGAAATGCGATGTTCTGCAAGCAGGCTTGGACTGAGCGGGGGTAATTGAAGATAATAGCCAGGCTCAAGTAATGCCTTTACTAGTACATCTTGTTCTAAATTAGCAAACGTTTTATCTGTTGGTAAAGGTAGCAGCATGACTAACTCAGGACGTCCAAAACGCGTGAGTAGGCCCTCTGGCACTGCACTAAAATCTTCTTTTTTGGGGACATATAAAAAGGTATCGGGACGTAAATTAGATTTATAAATGGCACAAATTTGGCGCATGTTTTACTCTTTAAATTTTTGGGAAAAATTCTTTGCAGCAGCTTTGATCTTAGCACCTACCAACTCTGCACGCCAACCTACCAATAAATCAGGTTCCATACCTAAAGCACGGGTATCATCAAACGCCAAGCAGTACCAACTAATGATCTGATTGATTTGTCGTTTGGATGCAAAATATGTGGGGTCAACATTGACGGCTTCTGCAGCAGTCGTACAAATTTCTTTGATTTGGGCTACGTGCTTTTTATATAACGGCACATCCGTTAACCGATGTGTCGGCGCCGGATACTCAGTCTCAGATGCTGAACGCGCCGCTCTGATCAAATCAAGGACTATATCACAATGACGACGAGCTTCTTGCGGTGTCACTATATCCAGCGCAAACAATGCACTTTTATGTCCCGGTAAACGGTATGCAATCTCAAATGCACTTTGCTCACGAATGATAAAGTTTTGCGTAATATCGTGTTCTCTCGCGTAGCTTAAGCGCCATGCAGCTAATAATTGCAGCGCATACAAATTAATCGGCTGCAGTTTCCATGTGTTTTTCAATAACAAATACGCATGCTCCGGAGCAATATTGGCGCGTTTGCGGCGAATTAGCTGGTCAATTTCATCATAGACCCACTGTAATTGACCATTTTCAGTGAGTAGCTCGACTAACTTGTGGTAACACGGCAGTAAATAAATGACATCTTCTGCAGCATATTGAAGCTGTTTAGGACTTAGCGGGCGACTGATCCAGTCTGTGCGTGACTCGCCTTTTTCTAAAACGACACCTTGAAGTAATTCGACTAAACGTCCATAACCTAGGGAATTGCCAAGACCGGCGAGTTGCGCGCCAACTTGAGAATCAAACAGTGGTTCAGGCATTATACCCATTGCATATTCGAATGTTTCAAGATCTTCGGAGCAAGCATGCAATACTTTAATTACATTTGGATTAGTGAGTAAGGCCTTAAGCGGAGATAAATCATCGATGGCAATAGGATCGATTAACACCACATCAATGCCATCAAAAATTTGGACTAAACCAATCTGGGGATAAAATGTTCTAGTACGAACAAATTCGGTGTCAACAGCGATAACCGATTGTTGCTCGGCTTGTTGGCAATAGTTGCGCAGTGCATCATACGTATCGATATACTGATAAGCTTGTGTCATATAGAGAGACCGTGGTAATGGAGAGCAGTAATTTCTGGTCTTTACTGGTCATTATAGAATGATGCTTAGGTTATCATAAAAATCAGAATATGCGATATTTAGTTGATTTTAGGCTTCTTTTTACCTAAGGAACACATGATTGAACCGACAATGACCAATCCTGCACCAAAATAAGCCCATTCATCCATTTGGCTGTGCTCAAAACGTTCTGGTGCGATTTCTATCGCAACGACAACCGATAAATAGGTAAAGATTGGAGCGGTTGCAATGATAGCACTGACCTTTGAAGCACTCCATACCTCCATGGCTTCAGTAAACGCTCCATAAGCAATAATCGTGTTAATACAGCAGAATATTAACGCACCAATATGAATCGGTTGCAGATGCATAATAGCTGAAAAATCGGTCAACGGGATCAATATCACAAAACCAAGCACATACATAAACAAGGTCAATTGTTTAGCACTAAAGCTCCGCAATAATGGCTTTTGCGCTAATGCATAAATGGCCCACGTCGTTGCAGCAAAAATAATAATCGCCAATCCTACGGGAGACTCTGTAGTGGAAATTGTTAACGCATTAATTCGCTCATTGAAAAACATCAACATGCCACTGAGCAGCACTACTGCGCCAAACGTTTGAAACCGAGTAAATCGCTCTTTGAAAATGACGACGCCACCAAGCATTAACAAAAATGGTGCTAATTGCATCACTACCTGCACCGTCTCAGGATTGAGATAATCCAGACCAATGACATTTGTAGTGTAATTAAGCACCAGCATAATACTGGCAAAAACAATTAAGCCAAGGGTTTTGGGCGTCAATAATGCTTTGACCGGCAACCTGCGACTGGTCAATAAAACAGCAAAAACAAACAACCCTGCAACTAAAAATCGGTATGCGGTTATCGTCATACTGTCCATAACTTCTAAACATATTTTTAAAAACAAGGGTAACACGCCCCATAATACTGCAGTAATTGCAGCCAATACGAAACCATAAACCGGACGAGGTTCAGTCATAAAGACCCTTTGAGTGAAGTTTTTTAGACTAACTGATGGATTGTAACAACGTTAAATATTCGTCAATTTTTGCAATCAATTCATCACGTTGTCTTGGTGAAAGTGTCGGAAAGATAGCCCAAAGCATATCAATATACAATGCTTTATTTGCTTCTGATGCTGCTTGGAGTGCTCGCGGTTGGAGGGTTTCTTGGTTGACAATAAAATCCGCAAGGCGTTGCTGCGCTAACTCATCAAACCCCGCACTAAGTAATATTTTGCGTGCAGTTTGATTACTCACATCGCCATACTCTTGCCATAGCGAATAAGTGGCATTTAGCTGAGAGACATAAGATTCGACAATTTGTGCCTGTGATTGTGACATCGGCCCGATGTATTCTTCCATCGATTCCATCATTCGCTCGGCACGAGAAGGTTGTTTTTTCTGTCTTTTAACAAAGTCCTCAGCTCGTTCTTTACGTTCATGGTTAATCGTCGCAAATAATTGCGAGAGTTGATCAATATCCAAGGTCACGCCTATTGCAGCAACATCCGGTGCAATACGTTGACGAATACGCTCTATGTGAGACAGTGTTTCGGTGAATTGTTGTTCCAGTTGTGGACGCGAAAACTGTTTTGTCGTCACGGCAGTTTTGAGCGTGTTCAGTTGTTGTTGGTAGCGTGGGATTTCAGATTGTCGATGCCAACTTAACCATGCATCAATGGTATTTTCTACCACCGGCTGTTGTTGGGGATTAAAATCAATATATTTACTGACCCACCATTTCACTAAAAAATCGGCGTTATTGTAAACGATACTACTTGAGCAAGCGCCAAGTAGTATCGTAATAGTGAAAATCAAAAATAATCGACGCATGACACACATAATAAATAAAGAGGTAATATATTATATACCGCACTGCGGCGATTTAGTTCAAATATAGTTAAGGCTGGATGTTAAAACGACGCAATAAATGCATCCACCACCAGGCAGGACCCACTAATAAAAAACGCACATCTTCAAAAAATGACGGTTTTTTTCCTTCAATTTTATGACCGACAAACTGCAATACCCACATGATGACAAATAACGCTATAGAAAACTGCCAGATTGAAATTCCAGCTTGCTCGAGTGCGGTTATACCCAAAAACACACCGATTGTTAATAAAGTCATAGCTGCACCAATTGGTCCTGATAATTTGAAATAATACATCAACATCGGGATTGCTAAGATATGCGCAAATGTAACATTAAATTTAGCTAACATATCAGGCACAGGAATGGCGTAAATTAAACCAATCGTAACAAAGAAAATACTTGGAACCGCAATCCCATGGATCCATACATTGGTGGAGTTTTGGTGTGATTCGCCGTATTGATGTAATAATTTGTCGATTTGACGCATACATTCTCCATATATATCTTGTTTTTTATAATTAAAGCACAGTATGCTTGATTATCTATACTATTATTTCACTGATAATATTAACATTTATTTTACATTCGTCTAGGGAAATTTATGCTACCAACCATTTGTTATGATGTGCAGTTATTTGATGCCAATGCACACTTACTACAAATCACCGTTACACTGCCAGCTAATGCCCAACAGACGATTTTACGCCTGCCCAATTGGATCCCCGGTAGTTATATGATCCGAGACTTTGCCCAACACGTGCATCAAGAACAAGCTCGAGACTCCCTAGATCAAGTATTAGCATGGCGAAAAACCTCTAAACACACTTGGGTTGTTGCCCCATGTGCATATGATTTCACGTTTTCATACATGGTGTTTGCCAATGATTTATCGGTGCGCAGTGCGTTTATAAACGATCAATATGCGTTTTTTAATGGCACAAGTGTGTTTATGCAAATCATTGATGATTTTGACCAAAAGACCCAAGTACTAGAAGATTTTGGCATTAATGATGAGCGTGAATATGCGGTTCGGTTATTTGGCAACCAGTATTCGTTAGCCCATAAATGGCAAGTAAGCACAACGCTTCCGGTTGTCTTAAAAGAAGATATACATCCGATACAGCGCAGTGATTCAGAATATCTATTGGGGCATTTTCAGGTTAATTCATACACTAATCTCATTGATCATCCGATTGTTATCGGTGCAATTAATGTTCATTCTTTTATGGTTGAAGATGTCGTATTTGAAATGATGTTTACCGAACAGGTTGATTTGGATATGGTGGCGTTACTTGATGATATGAAAAAAATCTGCGTGCATCATTTACACTTATTCAACTCGCATACCCCGATTAAACGCTATGTATTTCAAACCTTGGTTTGCAAAGACGGTTTTGGCGGGTTAGAACACCAAGCGTCTACGGCGCTGTTATACCCTAGAGATTCGTTGAAAAACACAGCGGCGGCAGGTATTAGTGAAGGTTATGAAACATTTTTGAGTTTGTGCGCACATGAGCTATTTCACACATGGCATGTCAAACGAATCAAGCCCAATGTCATGGTTAATCCATCATTAACGCTCGAAAACTACACCAATCAATTATGGATTTATGAAGGTTTCACTAGTTTTTATGATGATGCGACGTTAGTGCGAACTGGGATTATTCCGGCCCAATCCTATGCCAATATTTTAGCAAAAAATATCACTCGTCTATTGCGAAATCCAGGTAGGGTCGATCAATCCATCAGCCGCTCGAGTTTTGAGGCATGGACCAAGTTTTATAAACAAACGCCCGATTCAACTAACTTTATTGTAAGTTATTACAACAAAGGCGGCCTTGCGGCACTGTGTTTGGACATAGTGTTGTTACAACAATCAAACGGGCAAGCTAATTTAGATACTGTGATGCGTTTATTATGGGAACACTATGGTGTGGACGAAGTCGGCACGCCAGACCATGTTATTGAATTGCTATGCAAACAATACCTAAATATAAATGTGGAGAGTATTGTCCATCAACTCGCCCACAGTACGATAGACTTGCCCTTACCGACCTTACTACCGACTATAGGTCTGCGACTCGCAGTGCGACCAGCAATTGATGTCAACGATAAAGGGGGAATCAGCAAAGCAACACCTTGCCCTGTCGCATTTGGCGCAATGTACAGCGCAAATCCTGTCGGTATTAAATTAACTCAAGTATTAATAGGTTCGCCTGTTGCCTGCGCAGGTATGAGTCGTGACGATATATTAATTGCGATGGCTAATTATGAAGTAAGTCAGAGCAACCTTATCAATCTACTGACACGTTTTACTCAACAAGCAAGTGTCGAGTTGACTTGGTTGCGTGATGGACGATTGTGTACAGGGACCATGCCCATACAATCAGCTTTATGTGACACAGCAGAGGTGCATGTCATGGATGAAGCCAAATTTAATGCATGGGCACAACGAACACTTACTTTTCCAGAGTAAGTGACTCGCTGAGTAACGATGTTAACATCTGGGTAATTAGTTGCGGGTACTGCATGTGGACGTAATGATTACCTGGTGACTCGATTATCATAAGTTGCTTAAACCAATCACTGCGCGTTTGCGCTTGTGATCTGACTCGCTCAAACCCCTCTTTTGCCACCACTATAACCACTGGACACTGGATATTTTGAATAATATTGTGTGCTTGCTCATCGGTAAAACGCAAGGTTGAAACGGTCCGTAATCGACTATCTGTCGCCCACTCGCAGCCACTCGAGACCTCAGGTAGTGCCGTACGGAACACGAGATTACGCCGCATAATCAAATCAGCATGGGCAATACTAAGCTGGCTGACTTGCATACGAGCCTGCAATACATGCTGAAAACTTTTAGGTTGTTTGGGTGTTTTACTCGCTGCGGTAATCCTACTATCTATTGATGCACGCATTTGTTTTACGGTATTGTCCGTTGAATCGGTTAAAGGACCCACCGTTTCGATTAACAGTAACTGCATCACGACATCGTCGAGAATAGCAGCCACTGAGCAACCAATGATCCCGCCCATAGAATGGCCAACAATACAGACCTTTGTCCAGCCTTGCTGGCGAATCAAATCGACTATATCTTGAATATAATCAGATTGATGATAATGCGCGTCACGACTGCGATGGCTAGATTGTCCATGTCCAGCAAAATCAACAGCAACCACCTGTGCATTTTGATACGCAGATTCAAGGCTTAGCTGTGTTAAAAACGGAATAAAAGAATGACTATTATCTAAATAACCGTGCAAACATAAAATCACTCGATCATCAAGTATGCTACAGCCACTATGATTATTGGTAATGCCAGCTAATTGTGTGCCGTTAGCAAGTGTAAATGAAGTGGGCTCAAATCGGCAAGCCGTATCATTAATTCTTAGAACCCCATTCGCTTGTTGCTCCGCAGAGGACATATCAGTCATTATTTTTCAGAATATTTGACATTGCTTTCAGCATGCTGGGATATTGCTGGTGGCCTAGGCTCATTTCTTGGAGGTAATGCTGGCGTGTTGGAATTTGCACCATCGCCGCCGTTAGCGGTTTGCCCGACACTACCGGATTGGGTATTATTCGATCTAACACGAATACGTCCGCGGTCATTGTACACGCCATGGTAACGAGTTCGATAAAACGGGAACCCTAAATCAAAACCAAAATGGTGGCCAAAACGGAAAAATGGGGTGATTTGCACTTGGCTGTATTCAAAGTCTTGGATGTCTTCCCATAAATAATACCCGGTTGCGATGATGCTTGGATATATATATACCTGTTCAGATACCATCCCTTCGATCGGTTCTCCAATGGTGCCAACCACACTCACAACGCGCTCTTGTTTAAACACGAGCGGATCAATGAAACCGTCAATTAACACTTTAAAGCGCCCAATAGATGCTTTTCTTAAATTCGGTCTGCCGTCTGATTTAAGTGGGTAATGCACCACTTCAATGATACTAGCTTGCGCATTATTTTCGACTTGCGCAATCACCCCACCCCAACGTGCCATAGATCCTGGCGCCGCCGTAGTCATGACGACGTCTTCATATGTCACTAACGGTTGTTCTTTTGCTGTTTCTAAGATTGGTGGCAGTGATGCGCAGGCACTTAAGACTAATACACAGAGTACAGATAATAACCTAACATTCATGAGGGGTGAGTCCTTGATAAAACATTATTACAATAATGATAATATAACCATAATTACCATTATTCACAATCTATGCTGAATCAAAACTGAATCAAGCGAACGTATCGACACCAAGCATTTGCCGAATTTGGTCTTTTTCATTTTGTCTAGATTGGATCTGTTGGTAAGCATGCAGCGCATCCCGTGAATGACGGTTGGGCTGGTCATAAAAGGTATTCTGTTCTTGGGCAAAGCGCTCGGCTTGCGCATAAATACGCTCATCCACGTCACGACGGATAGCAATAGGTGCATTATTTTTGGTGTCAGTATCCGTACTTTTTTGAGTGCGAGCTTGATCCGCAGTGCTGTGTTTCACCGCTGGATTAACAATCATCGCTCGCTGCGATATTATCGCAGCAGTCTCAATATCCATGTTGGCTTACCTAAAAAGTCAAAAATTTGTTAATCGTCCATGTGATTAATAGCCAAATAATTGGCAGCATTTAATCATTAAACTAACTTATTAATGAGTGCAATAATCATGCTCAAATGCAAAATAATGCTTATTTACCCTTTGAAGTTAAGAATGCTATAAACAAAATAGCAAGGCGCAATACATGTTTATTAATATTAAATGCCGATTGAGATAGGTATGTTTACTCTTTACCGGGTAACTTTTTCCACGTTACTGTATCACGCAGATAGACTGGCTCTACTTCTTCGATGGCTTGTCCGTTGCCCATCGTAAATTGTTGAGCGACTAAGGGCAGCATATACAGTGCATTTGGTAGAGTAATATTAATGGGTGAAGAAACTAATTGAGATAATTCAGGATACGCTTCCCAGCCAGTACCTACCAAAGCGATGTGACTGTCAGAAATCTGACTATGAATGTTTTCAGGCAACTTAGATAATGCCTCTGTGGGTGGGATCACACATTCTTTCCCAACCAATACTGCCATGCCCTGTTGCACTTGATAATGCGCAAAATACACTTCATTCATGCGCGCATCAATAGCGGAATACACATCTGTTAGCGTCGGCTGTGAAGTAAATGCCTCTTGTGCGAGAGTAGCTAATGTCGACATACCTACGACCGGTACATTTAGTCCTAACGCCAGTCCCTGAGTCATCCCTAATGCAATACGCACACCAGTAAATGAACCTGGCCCATGCCCAAAACCGATCCCTTGAATATCTTGTTTAGCTAGCCCCGCGTCATCGAGCACCTGCGCCAACATAGGTAAAATAGTCACCGACTGTTGCTGTGGACACACTGAAAATTGACCGATGACTTTATCTTGATATTGCACAGCAACCGAACAGGCTTCTGTGGCGGTATCGATAACCACTATATTCATGCAATAGGTTCCACTAACGAAGTTAAAAATTGAGTCGCCTTACGCATATCTCTCGTTCTGCGCATAGGCGGTAAACTGGCTAAAAATATTTTACCATAATCTTTGGTCACTAATCGACTATCGCAAATGACCAGCACGCCTTTGTCGGTTTCATCTCGTATCAATCGACCTGCACCTTGTTTTAAGGTGATCACGGCTTGCGGGATCTGCACATGCATAAATGAATTTTTACCGCGTTTTTGTGCATCTTCCACTTTGGCTTGTAACAAAGGATCATCAGGCGAAGCAAAGGGTAGCTTATCAATTAATACACACAATAAGTCATCACCGCGCACATCAACACCTTCCCAAAATGCACCAGTGGCTAATAATACCGATTCTTTGTTTTCAATATAGCTATCTAATAGCGCTTGTTTAGTAGTAGTGCCTTGCACCAATAATTCATTATCGATGCGCTCGGCCAATGCCGCCGCCACCTCTCGAAGCATTGCATGAGATGTAAATAATAAAAAACATCGACCTTTCGCCGCAGCGATCAACTCCATTGATATGCGGATCAATGTGTCTTTCATTGCAAAATTAGACGGTTCAGGTAAATAGTGAGGGACACACAACATCGCTTGATTGTAA
Source organism: Glaciecola sp. UBA983 (assembly GCA_002292215.1). Taxonomy (GTDB): domain Bacteria; phylum Pseudomonadota; class Gammaproteobacteria; order Enterobacterales; family Alteromonadaceae; genus Opacimonas. The sequence continues at coordinate 27,024 of DBBN01000061.1, forward strand.
TAATCAAAAGGACTATCTAAGGCAAGCGTTTGCGCTTGCCCTAATCCCATGTGCTCAGTAAAATGCGCAAAACCATTATCTACCATCAAGGTTGCAGACGTGAACACCCAGGTGCGCTTTGGCTGCGTCACAATGGTGTTGAATTTATCTGCGATGCTCAATGGCGTAAGATGCAACACCACTTGTTTGGGTGTCGTTTCGTACCACAAGCTAACGCCTTGCGTAGAAATATCCGTCACGTCTTTTAAATTAGTCTTAGCTTGTACCAGACGCTCATAGATATTATCCAGCTCTTTGTCGCGTCCAATATGTACTTTTAAAATATTGACCAATGTCTTTAGGGTGTCAGAGAGACGATCCAGCGCTTGTACCACGTTATCATCCCAGAGCATCTCTTTGAGTTTGCCTTTTTGCGATTTCTCAGGAAAATATGAACGCAGATCAGTGGCTATACTGGCTAATTTTTTTGCCGCTTTATCTGCTTGTTCGATGTCTTTTAACGTTGTGCGGAATAAGCCATAAATATCTCGCGCACTATCATGCAATAAGCGTGTTGAGAACTGTTGTCCAAAATACTCACTGGCAATATCCCCAATTTGATGGGCTTCATCAAAAATAATCGTATCGGCATCGGGGATAAGCTCACCAAACCCTGTATCTTTTAGGGCTAAATCAGCAAAAAACAAATGGTGATTAACCACAATCACATCCGCTTCGAGGGCTTCACCTCGTGCTTTAACTAAATAACATTCGTCATAATCGGGACATTCTTTACCCAGGCAGTTATCCACATTTGAAGTAACAAAAGGCAATACTTTGGCATTTTCAGGAATACTTTTTAACTCACCAATATCGCCCGATTTTGTGGTACTTGCCCATCGTCGCACTTGAGAAAATTCATGTAGGGTTTCGGCATCTAACAACGTATTTGAACCTGAATGATAGGATAAACGATGTTTACATAGGTAATTTGAGCGACCTTTTAGTAAGGCGGTTTGTTTATAACTGCCAAGGGCTTTTTTTACGATAGGCAAATCACGATGAAAGAGTTGTTCTTGCAGGTTTTTGGTTCCCGTCGAGATGATGGTTTTACCTTCATTCATTAGTGCAGGCACTAAATAAGCAAACGTTTTCCCCGTCCCGGTTCCCGCCTCAACAACCAGCTGTTGTTTTTTGGCTATCGCTTCATTCACCGCATTAGCCATTTGAGTCTGAGCGTCACGAGGTAAAAATCCAGGGATCACGTCTGCAAGTAAGCCATCTTTGGCAAACACTGAATTTATTTTTTTCATGAACACCTTTTTCACATTTACCTAGCTAAGCACATTATTCTATTGGGGTAATTATGCCTGTTTCCCCAGTAAAAACCTATTGAACCAAAGCACTGAATACAAAAAAACCCGCTAACAACTTAATGCGAGCGGGTTACAGATTATCTAATAATCAGTGGTAGCAGAAAATCGCTTATAGTTTATCCGCATTTTCTGAAAGGTAAGCAGCAACACCGGCAGTGCTAGCGTCCATACCTTTGTCGCCTTGAGTCCAACCTGCAGGACAGACTTCACCGTGTTCTTGGTGGAAGTTTAAGGCATCAATCATACGTAACATTTCATCAACGTTACGACCTAATGGTAAATCGTTGACCACTTGATGACGTACTTGGAAATCTTCATCAATTAGGAAAGATGCACGGAAAGCAACACCTGCGTCTGGATGCTCAACGTCATAGGCTTTACAGATTTCATGTTTAGTATCAGCGACTAATGTGTACTTAACTTGGCCAATACCACCGTCATTGATGGCAGTGTTACGCCATGCATTGTGGCTGAACTGAGAATCAATTGATACACCGATAACTTCAACGCCACGCTTAGTGAATTCAGCTAAACGCTTATCAAAAGCAATTAGTTCAGAAGGACATACGAAAGTGAAATCTAATGGATAAAAGAACACTACTGCTTTTTTACCTTTAACGGCTTCACTTAATGTGAAGCTATCGACGATTTCACCAGAGCCTAACACAGCTGCTGCAGAAAAATCAGGGGCCTGACGACCAACTAATACACTCATAAAATTCTCCAATAATGTTTGTTATAAGTTTTTTGTAACGAATATCTATTACGTTATACATCAATATATGGTTTAAAAATTCTTTATCAAGAAAAAACTAAAATTTATTTGCAATAAACCCAAATGCGAACTATTATTATTTGCATAAAGATTTGAGGTTTTTCAATGTTTGTATGTGTGTGCAACAATGTGACAGATAAAGATATTAAACATGCGGTCAATACGCATGGGGTTGGTAATGTCCGCGAGCTAAAACAGCATCTGCAACTAGGCGATAACTGTGGTAAGTGTATTGCCATGGCACAAGATATTATTGATACCCAAATCATCGATGAAAGTTTGTTTAAAGACGTCGGGTAACTGTATTCTTACTCTCATTCGTATGCAGCGACCTTACGCACAATAAAAAGCCCCTTTGAGTTGACACTCTCTCAGGGGCTTTTTATATATCTAAGGTATTATTCAGCAGCATCATCAGCGTATTTAGCCGCTGTTTCTTTTACTAAAGGCTGTAATTCACCTTGCTGCATCATTTCCATAATAATGTCACAACCACCGACTAACTCACCATCGACCCATAATTGTGGGAAGGTAGGCCAATTAGCAAATTTAGGTAACTCTGCACGGATATCTGGATTTAACAAAATATCAACGTAGGCAAACTGCTCGCCACATTGCATTAATGCTTGTGAAGCTTGTGATGAAAAACCACAACTAGGCAGCTTAGGCGACCCTTTCATATATAACAAAATTGCATTTTCACTGATCTGTTGTTTGATCTTCTCAACGGTTTCCATAAGTACTCACCTTTAATATAAATTGAAATCTATACAGCTATTATGCCTGTGAATGACAACATTCCCAATCGTAAATTGAACTTATTTAGTTAATTTACATATATGTTAGTGTCGATTGGTTTACGAAAGTTGGTAAATTACTCTTGTAAACTGGCACACAATCCTTATATTACACTCAATTGCCAAATTTATTGGTATATATTGATAACCACTTTTTATGACGAATGGAGAACATCATGGCTTTTGAATTGCCTGCACTACCTTACGAAAAAAACGCCCTAGAGCCACATATTTCTGCGGAAACGTTAGAATTTCACCATGGCAAGCACCACGCTACTTACGTAACTAAGCTTAATGGTTTAGTTGAAGGTACTGATCTTGCTTCAAAAAGCCTTGAAGAAATCATCAAATCTTCTGACGGTGGTGTATTCAACAACGCAGCACAAATCTGGAACCACACGTTCTACTGGAACAGCCTTAGCCCGAACGGTGGCGGTGAGCCAACTGGCGATCTAGCTGACGCAATCAATGCTAAATGGGGTTCTTTTGCAGAGTTCAAAGCTGCATTTAATGACAAAGCTGTGAATAACTTTGGTTCAAGCTGGACGTGGTTAGTAAAAGCAGCTGATGGTTCATTAGACATCGTTAATACGTCTAACGCTGGCACGCCTATCACAGAAGATCTAGTTCCATTAATCACAGTTGATTTATGGGAACACGCTTACTACATCGATTATCGCAATGTTCGTCCTAACTACCTTGAAGGTTTTTGGGCACTAGCAAACTGGGAATTCGCAACGGCGAACTTCGCAGCATAAGCATCTATTTACAGTTCAATATCGTGTGTATCTAACGTTCGATTGATTAACTGTAATACTAACGCCAATGGTTATCCGTTGGCGTTTTTTTTGTCTTAAAAAAAATATTTATCCCTTCTGCTAAATATACCGACTAAGCTATATATATAACCAACTAACCATTAAACCGGAGATGTTATGGGTATATTTGAGCAATACAAAGACCGTTATGAAGCACATAAGGAAGAAGAATTCACGATCCAAGAATTCCTCGAAATTTGTAAAAATGATCCGACAAGCTATGCAAATTCTGCAGAGCGTTTACTCAATGCAATTGGGACGCCGCAAATGGTGGATACCTCTCAAGATCCCGCCTTAAGCCGTATTTTTTCTAATCGAGTGATAGCTCGCTACCCTGCTTTTGCTGAATTTTATGGGATGGAGGAAGCGATCGAACAAATTGTGTCGTATCTTAAACATGCGGCACAAGGGTTAGAAGAAAAGAAGCAAGTATTGTATTTATTGGGACCCGTTGGCGGTGGTAAATCATCGCTTGCTGAACGCTTAAAAGAGCTGATGCAAAATAACCCCATTTATGTCCTCAAAGGCTCACCAGTGAATGACCATCCTTTTTCATTATTTGATGCTAATGAAGATGGGCACATTTTAGCGTCTGAGTATGGGATATCCAAACGCTATTTAAAAACGATTATGTCGCCTTGGGCACGTAAACGTCTACATGAATTCAATGGTGATATTACCCAATTTAAGGTCGTGCGTCTGCATCCATCTATTTTGGATCAAATCGCTATTGCTAAGACTGAACCGGGTGATGAAAATAACCAAGATATCTCAACCCTAGTGGGTAAAGTGGATATTCGCCGTCTCGAAGACTTTGCACAAAATGATCCAGATGCCTACAGCTATTCCGGTTCACTGTGTAAATCCAATCAAGGTTTGATGGAATTTGTGGAGATGTTTAAAGCCCCCATCAAAGTGCTCCACCCTTTACTTACCGCGACCCAAGAAGGTAACTATAATCCAACTGAAGGCTTTTCCGCCCTCCCCTTTGATGGCTTGATCCTCGCTCACTCCAATGAATCAGAATGGCAGACATTTAGAAACAACAAAAACAACGAGGCATTTTTAGACCGTGTGTATATTGTCAAAGTCCCGTATTGTCTGCGTGTTTCTGAAGAAATTAAAATTTACCGTAAGCTCCTTGAAAATAGTGAGTTATATGGTGCACCTTGTGCTCCTGACACATTAGAAGCGCTGGCTCAGTTTTCAGTATTATCGCGTCTAGTCGATACCGAGAACTCGAGTTTATATTCAAAAATGCGCGTCTATGATGGCGAAAGCTTAAAAGATACCGATCCCAAAGCTAAGTCCTATCAAGAATACCGCGATTATGCAGGTGTCGATGAGGGGATGAATGGGTTATCAACTCGATTTGCATTTAAGATTTTATCGCGCGTATTTAATTTTGACCACGCTGAAGTAGCGGCCAACCCAGTACATTTATTTTATGTACTTGAGCAGCAGATCGATCGTGAACAATTCCCAATCGACATTGCTGAGCGTTATAAAGAGTTTTTAAAAGGCTATCTGATCCCTAAATATGTTGAATTTATTGGTAAAGAAATCCAAACCGCCTATCTTGAATCGTACTCAGAATATGGTCAAAATTTATTCGATCGCTACGTAACCTATGCCGATTTTTGGATCCAAGATCAAGAATACCGCGATCCTGAAACCGGACAACTATTTGATCGTGAAGCCCTTAATGCTGAATTAGAAAAAACTGAAAAACCTGCTGGCATTAGCAATCCAAAGGATTTCAGAAATGAAATCGTGAACTTTGTATTACGTGCCCGTGCTGCCAATGACAGTATGAATCCCAAGTGGACCAGTTATGAAAAACTGCGCACGGTTATCGAAAAGAAAATGTTTTCTAACACCGAAGATTTACTCCCTGTTATTTCATTTAATACTAAGTCATCGACAGATGATCAGAAAAAACATGACGATTTTGTCGCCCGCATGACCGAAAAAGGATATACCCAGAAGCAGGTACGCTTACTCTGTGAATGGTATTTACGCGTCAGAAAGGCGTCTTAATCTATGGCGCATTTTATTGACCGTCGATTAAATAGTAAGGGCAAGAGCACTGTCAACAGACAGCGCTTTTTGCGTCGGTATAAAAATCAAATCAAACGCTCAATAGCCGATGCCGTAGGGCAACGCAGTGTAACCGATGTCGATTCGGGTGAAAGTATTAGTATTCCGACCCGTGACGTGTCCGAACCTGTCTTTCATACCGGTAAAGGCGGCAAACGCGAACAAGTGCATCCTGGCAACGACCAATTTGCACCTGGTGACAGTGTTGAGCGTCCATTAGGTGGTGAAGGTGGTGGCGGAACGGGAGACGGCGATGCATCCGATAGTGGTGAAGGTCAAGATGAGTTTAGCTTTCAAATATCCAAAGATGAATATCTTGATTTGTTGTTCGAAGATTTAGCGCTGCCTAACTTACGTAAAACGCAACAAAAACAGATGATCCAATATGAGACGTTTCGTTCAGGGTATCAAACTGATGGCGTGCCGAGTAATTTGGATATCGTACGTTCGTTGAAAGGCTCTGTAGCAAGGCGTATCGCGCTGACCTCGGGCAAGAAACGGGAAGTTAAACGTTTGAAAATGGAAATCCAAGCATTTTTGGATGACCCACATGAACACCCAATCGAAATAGCCGCACTAGAAAAACGCATTGCCGAACTCGAAGGCAAAATAAAGCGAGTGCCATTTATTGATAGCTTTGATCTACGATTTAAGAATTATGACAAACGGGCGATCCCGACGAGTAAAGCCGTCATGTTTTGTTTGATGGATGTATCGGGCTCGATGGATCAAGCAACCAAAGACATTGCTAAACGCTTTTATATCTTACTATATTTGTTTTTAACACGTAATTATAAAGATGTGGAAGTCGTCTATATCCGTCATCATACCCAAGCTAAAGAGGTCGATGAGCAGGAGTTTTTTTACTCCCAAGAAACGGGCGGAACTATCGTGTCTAGCGCGCTTAAATTGATGTTAGAGATCGTGCAGAATCGCTATGATGCAGGAGAATGGAATGTCTATGCCGCTCAAGCTTCCGATGGGGATAATTGGGCCGATGACTCACCTAGTTGTCGGCAAATTCTCACAGATAAGATCTTGCCATTAACACGCTATTATTCATACATCGAAATTACCCAGCGCCAGCATCAAAGCTTGTGGCGAGAGTATGAAACCATTGCGAGTAATTGTGACAATTTCGCGATGAAACATATTCAGAGTGCTGAGGATATTTTTCCTACATTTAGAGAATTGTTTAAATCGCAACATACTACTGCCGATGGAGCATGAGATGGGAACACCAAACGTCAAACCAGACCGACCCAAAGCTATGTTATCCGATGGTCCAGATTGGACATTCTCGTTATTAACGCAATATGAGGATGAAATAGACCGAGTTGCCAAAATTTACAAACTCGACACGTATCCTAACCAAATCGAAATCATTACCGCGGAACAAATGATGGATGCGTATGCATCAATTGGCATGCCGATTAATTATTCACACTGGTCTTTTGGCAAAAAATTTATATCTACCGAACAAGGCTATCGCAGAGGACAAATGGGTCTTGCCTATGAGATTGTGATTAATTCCGAGCCATGTATTTCTTATCTCATGGAAGAAAACACCATCACAATGCAAGCGTTGGTTATTGCGCATGCATGTTATGGACACAACTCATTTTTTAAAGGTAACTATTTATTTCAAACTTGGACTGATGCGAGCTCGATCATTGATTATTTAGTCTTTGCTAAAAAATTCGTTTCCGATTGTGAAGAAAAGCATGGGGTTGATGAAGTCGAAAAAATCATGGATTCGTGCCATGCTTTAATGAACTATGGTGTTGATCGTTACAAACGCCCAAGTAAAATATCTATGGTCGAGGAACAGGCTAGACTCGCTGACCGAGCCGAGTATTTACAATCACAAGTCAATGATTTGTGGCGCACCCTACCTCAATCAAATACGGTACCTGAGATAAAAGAAGTGCGTTTTCCTAGTGAACCACAAGAAAACATCTTGTATTTTATTGAGAAAAAAGCGCCGTTATTAGAGCCGTGGCAACGTGAATTAGTCAGGATCGTACGCAAAATATCACAATATTTTTATCCACAAAAACAAACCCAAGTGATGAACGAAGGCTGGGCTTGTTTTTGGCACTACCATATTCTCAACCACTTATATGATGAAGGTAAAGTGACTGATAGTTTTATTATGGAGTTTTTACATTCGCATACCGCGGTAGTTGCGCAACCGGATTATAACTCCCCTTATTATTCAGGTATCAACCCTTATGCGTTGGGCTTTGCAATGTTTATGGACATTAAACGTATGTGCACGGATCCGACCCCAGAAGACTATCAAGAGATGCCCGATATTGCCGGTAAAGATTGGTTAGAAACGGTACATTTTGCCATGCAAAACTTCAAAGATGAATCTTTTATCAGTCAATTTTTATCGCCTAAATTAATCCGAGATTTTAAATTCTTTGCCATTAATGATGACATGAAACAGGACTTTATTGAAATTTCAGCGATACATAATGAACAGGGATATCGACTTATACGTGAAAAACTTTCAGCCCAATATAACTTGAGTAATCTTGAACCTAATATTCAAGTATATAATGTCGATGTGCGAGGAGACCGATCATTGACCTTGCGCTACATTCCACAAAATGGGATCCCATTAGCCAAATCACAGCACCAAGTAATGAAACATTTACATCGTCTGTGGGGCTTTGACGTTAAATTGGAGCAAAAAAATGAAGATGGTTCGCTTACGACGTTAGCACGCTGTCATAGTGGAATTGGTTAAAACAGGGTGGTACGCAAACATCATAACTATTCCTCCTAGCATAGCTGCCAGTGCCGCACACACAAATGTCGTCACTGCTCCAGTACCATCTAGCCATAATAGACCCGCGCCATAATTACCGACTGCGCCACCTAAGCCAAACGCCAAACTAACATACAAAGCTTGTCCTTGGGAATGAAAACGCTTCGCAAAAAAGTGATGAATAAAGCTTACCGACGCGGCATGAGTGACACCAAAACTAAACGCATGTAACAGTTGAGACAAACTTAATAACCACCAAGTATCCGGCGTATAAGCCAGCATTAACCAACGAATTGAGGTTAACCACATTGAAACAATGATCAGCCACTTTATTCCAAAACGATGGATTAATTTGCCAGCAACTAAAAATATACCTATTTCAGCGACCACGCCCAATGCCAAAAATATCCCTGTTTGAGCGCCCGTATAACCTAACTCCGCGCTGTATAACGCAAAAAAACTATAAAATGGCCCCATGCTCAGTTGTAGTAAACCTGCAGAAATAATAAAACAAATAAAAGGCATGCTTAGCGCTTTGCGCCATTCATTTTTTCCATCAGTAACCGTATTAGGATGAACATCGTGTTGGACACTGCGGATCGCCAAAGTGCTACAGAAAACCGCTAATAAAATCGCTGTTGTGCCATAAAGCACCATCTCAGTCGAGGTCACATCTAATACTGCGCCCATCGCAACAGTAAATGCAATAAACCCCATACTGCCCCACATTCGTAACCGTGAGTAGCGCTGTGGATCGCCTTTGACACAATCCATGGTAACCACTTCAATTTGCGGTAAAATAGCAGTAGCAAATATCATTACGCCAGCTAGAGAAGCGGTAATTAACCAAAACTCATTGCTTACATAAGCCAAGCCCGTACTCACGCAGGTCAACAACGCCCCTATCCGAAGCATCAACAGGCCTTTACCCACCTTATCGGCTAAATAAGACCAGAGGTTTGGACCTAAGATCCGTGCGAGTGTAATAATGGCAAACAGCTCGCCTATTTGTTGCGAAGAATATCCTCGACCATCAAGGAATACACCCAAATACGGAACGATCACGCCAACATGGCCAAAGTACAAAAAGTACGTCAAGCCGAGCAAAAATATATTAGAAGGTGATAGCGCCTTATCATAGGCACTATCATAGGCACTTTCAGTAGCACGAGGATTGGATGTGTTCAAATTAAGCTTTTATTGCACCAGGTATGACAGGTGTAGTAGATACCACACCGGCATTTTGCCCGCGATGACGTAATAAGTGATCCATGATCACAATCGCTGCCATGGCTTCGGCAATAGGTACAGCTCTGATCCCAACACAAGGATCGTGACGCCCTTTAGTAATCACATCGGTCGTCTTGCCGTCAACAGTAATCGTTTCACCCGGTACCGTTATCGATGAGGTCGGCTTTAACGCCATGTGAACTAGCACATCTTGACCGGTAGAAATACCACCTAACACGCCACCGGCATGGTTGGTTGCAAACCCTTCAGGCGTCATACGATCACGATGTTCACTACCTTTTTGGTTAATCACAGCAAAGCCATCGCCAATTTCAACGCCTTTGACTGCGTTAATTCCCATCATTGCATGAGCTAAATCAGCATCTAGACGATCAAATACCGGTTCACCTAAGCCAACGGGCATATTCGTGATCTGAACAGAGACTTTCGCACCAATCGAATCACCTGATTTTTTAAGATCACGCATGTACTCATCAAGCGCTTCAAGCTTACTGGCATCAGGACAGAAAAAGGGATTAGTATTGGTTACACTGTGGTCGACTGTTTCAGCGACAACAGGTCCTAGCTGCGATAAATAGCCTAAGACTTCGATACCAAACTCTTGTTTAAGGTATTTTTTGGCGATTGCACCAGCAGCAACACGGATCGCAGTTTCACGCGCAGAGCTACGACCACCACCACGATAATCGCGCGTACCAAATTTTTGTTGATAAGTATAATCAGCATGTCCGGGACGGAATCGATCTGCAATTTTAGAATAATCTTGGCTACGTTGATCTTTGTTTTTGATCAGCACTCCAATACTGGTACCGGTAGTCACGCCGTCAAACACACCTGATAAAATCTGTACTTCATCGTCTTCACGACGGGCTGTAGTATAGCGTGAAGTTCCAGGTTTACGACGATCCAAGTCACCTTGTAAATCAGCTTCAGTTAATGCCATGCCCGGAGGACAACCATCAATAACACCACCGATTGCGATACCATGAGACTCGCCAAAAGTAGTAACGGTAAATAAACGACCAAAAGTATTGCCTGCCACGATAAATCCTTACTGTTGTTGCCAATAGTCGACTAAGGTTTGACGGTCTACAGCAAAGACCCCTTGTCCACCTTGTTCAAAATCAATCCACTGTACCGCTAACCCAGGAAAACGAGTTTGCATATGCACAGACGAGTTGCCCACTTCAACAAATAACCAACCATGTGGCGTTAAATGTTCAGGAGCTTGTTGTAATATTGTCTCAACAATATCCAAACCATCATGCCCAGCCGCTAATGCCAAGGCTGGTTCATGTAAAAATTCTTGCGGAAGATCGGACATATCCTCAGCATCCACATACGGAGGATTTGACACAATCAAATCATACTGCTGCCCCATCACGCCACTATACACATCGGATTGTACCGGATAGACCCGATCAGCTAAACCGTGCTCGGCAATATTCATTGTTGCCACTTCAAGTGCGTCTTCAGAAATATCTAACGCATCGACTTGTGCGTGGGTAAATTGATGAGCTAATGCAATGGCGATACATCCGCCACCTGTGCACAGATCCATAATCAATTGTGGCGGCTGAGTCAGCCATTGAGAAAACTCATCACGAATCAATTCAGCAAAAGGGGAACGAGGGATTAAAACTCGATGATCCACATAAAAAGGATAACCTGCAAACCAAGCTTGATTAGTTAAATAAGGTAACGGCTCTAACGTATTGATACGTTGAGTGAGTAATGCAACAACTTGCTCTTTTTCAGCCTGTACTAAGCGTGCGTTAAATAAGGCATCTGATGTTTTTTGTGCCATATCGGGCGGCAGAGATAGACTAAATAGCACAATCACAACGGCTTCATCCCACGCATTGTCAGTGCCATGACCAAAATACACGTCGGATTGATTTAGTTGTGAAGTACAGAAACGCACCCAATCTAATATTGAGTGCAGTTGTCCATAATCGTCTTGGGGAAAGGAATATACCGATGTCATAGTTAACAGGTTGTTCTTGTTACAGATAATAACAGGTATAATACCTCAAAACCGCCAATACGGCATGTTCAATTTAACGGATGCAGGGATTTTTATGAAAACCAATCTCACCAAAGGCAATATTAAAGCGTTTTTAGCAAAAAATGCGTCGCCTTCGGCAGCAACAGGGTCTGAGAAATCGCTGGAGTCGTTGGCAAGGGAGCCCTCATTTGCTGAGTTGCATCCTGATATTACGCCATTCAGTCAAGATAAAATAGAACCTGACTTTCCACAACAAACACATTCAACGTTATCTGAGCATATCAAACAGAGAAAACAACGCAAGCAACTAACGACCACAACCAAGCAACGTCATGCAGAGTTTACGTTCAGTGATGGCTTTGAGGCGCATTTC
>DBBN01000047.1 GCA_002292215.1 Glaciecola sp. UBA983
ATACCCATCATCCTATCTGGGCATCGCCGTTAGCCTGTGCGTTATATTTATTGATTGTATTAGGGGCGTCAGTCATTTGGGCTGCATATCGGCAAAAACACGCCCAGCAATTAATGTTGGCGTACAAAAAACTACAAAAAATTAAAGACCGTTTGAGTAATGCGATGGCAGGGAGTAACTCGCATGTCTGGGAGTATCATCGTGATGACAAAACGATTACGGCTGCTCGCTTTACAGATGATTTGGGCTATACCCGAGGGAAAACAATTTCCTTTGATAGATTTTTAGGCATAATTCATCGCCGTGATAAAGAAAAGTATCTACATGCCTGGAACGCCTTTTTGAATACTGAGTCGACTAAACTCGATGTGGCGTATCGTTTGGTGAGTATTGAGGGTAAGAGCTATTGGTATCGAGATTTAGGTAATTTTATTAAAGATGATAACGATAACTCGTTTGTCGTAACGGGCACTTACAACAACATTACTGATTCGATGCGAGTGCAAGAACAAATTAGAATATTCAGTGATGCCTTTAAAAACACCCACGATTGGGTATTGATTTTGGCTCGCAATGGCAAGTTTGTCGGTGCTAATCCTGCGTTATATCAGCGTTTTGAGCTCTCGGAGGATGAAGATTTAACGGTTCAATTGATGCAAAAGTTTCACAGTGATCAGGCAATGCAGGTACAAATGTTTAGCTTGATAGAGCAATTAAAACCAGGTGGATTTCATAAAGAGTTCATGCAACTCACTATTCCTAATGGGCCGGTGGTTGATATTATGTTGACGGTTAAAGCAATAGAAAATACGTATGAAACACATTTAATTGATAATTATATGATCATCATGACGGATATCACAGAACAAAAAAATGCTGAACGTGAATTAATACGAATTGCAAATTATGATGATTTGACTGGGTTAATTAACCGAAATCTATTGATGGATCGGTTACTGCACGGTATTGAACAATGTTACCGTCATAACCGACAACTAGGCGTTATTTTTATTGATTTGGATCGGTTTAAACCGATCAATGATTCACTTGGACATGAAGCTGGTGATACTGTGTTACGGGCTATCGGACAGCGCTTAAAAGATAATTTTAGAGCGAATGATTCAGTGGCACGTTTGGGTGGCGATGAATTTGTGGTACTCGTGGACGCAATTGAACATATCGAACACTTATATCCGATTTTAGATAATTTGATCAAGTTGATTGAAATGCCAGTGGAATTGGAAAAACAAACGGTGAGTGTTTCTTGTAGTTTGGGTATCAGCGTCTATCCACAAGATGGCGAAACGGCACAAGAGTTAATCCGCAATGCTGATATCGCGATGTACTATGCAAAAGGTCAGGCGCATTCGGGGTATCAATTTTATACCGAAGAAATGAATGAAACTGCGCGTGAACATTTGATTATGCAAAATAAAATCAAAGTAGGGCATGAACGAAAAGAATTCTTGAATCATTATCAAGCGATTTTTGATATGGACTTAGATGAAATCGTCGGTTTTGAGTTATTAATGCGCTGGAAAAGTGGTCTCCAATATATCTCTCCAGAGCAATTTATTCCGATTGCCGAAGAAATAGGCATGATCATGGATATGACTCGCGATGCGATATTACGAGGGATTAAAGATACGGTGCAATGGTATGCATCTGGATTTGATGGTTATTTATCAGTAAATCTATCAGCGCGTCATTTTGATACGTATTTTGATGTCAGTGAAATTCTAGCTTGGCTGCAATATTATCACTTACCCGCCTCGGCGATTCGCTTTGAGATCACTGAGAACGTATTAGTTAGAGATAATCAAAAAGTGTTAAGTTATATGCAAGCTATCTCTGATGCAGGGTTTATTATTGCATTGGATGATTTTGGTACGGGGTTTTCCTCCTTACGCTATCTCAAAGACTTTCCATTTGATGTGATTAAGATAGATAAATCATTTGTTGATGGAATAGGTAAAGATAAAAATGACGAAGTGATCGTGTTGACGACCATTGCGATGGCCAAAAGTCTGAATATGAAATGCATTGCCGAAGGAATTGAAACAGAAGAGCAAGTTGATTTTTTCAAGGAACATGACTGCCGATTTTTGCAAGGGTACTATTTATCTAGACCCTCACCGAGTTTAGAAACTTTCGACTTTTTACGAGAAAATCTGCAAAATAGTAAACAAAACTCAACAATTGAACAGTAATTTACTAAAAAAATGGTTACAATATCGTGGCAATTTGACAGATCCTATGTATTATCATTGTTAATGCGATGTTAATCATGGAGAGAGTATGCCAATTAATAATAATAAAAGTGAAACCACGATGACAGAATTTAAATCCCCGCTAGCAATGTTATATTACTGGGAAAGTCAGCACGCCAATGACGTGTATTTACGTCAACCAATTAATGGGGTGATTAAAAATTTTACCTGGGCTGAATTTGGCCAAGAAGTGCGTAAAGTTGCAGCAGGCTTGCAGGCATTAAACTTACCTAAAGGTAGTCGGATTTGTATCTTTTCTAAAAACTGCGCCGAGTGGTTTATTACCGATTTAGGGATCATGATGGCAGGGCACGTATCGGTGCCTATTTTTGCTACTGCTGGTGGTGAAACCGTTAATTATGTATTAGAACATGCTGATGTGCAGTTAATGTTCGTCGGTAAATTAGATAAAATGGAAAAGGCAGTTGCGCCCATTCCTGATAGCATGGCAACGGTGAGTTTTCCATATGAAGGGATCCCTGCTAAGACTTCATGGGCTGATTTTACTAATGTTGAGCCGATGGTTGGGACTCCGGATATTCAGCAAGATGACTTGATGACGATTATTTATACATCAGGGTCAACGGGGCAACCTAAGGGCGTGATGCACAGTTTTGGTACCATTAATTGGGCTGCGAGTTCGTGTCTTACTCAGCTACATTGTAACAGCTCTGACCGGGTGATGAGTTATTTACCCCTTGCGCATATTACGGAACGAGTCATTATTGAATTAGCGAGTCTGTATTCAGGCATGCAAGTCACGTTTGTCGAATCACTCGATACGTTCAACCATGATGTATGCGGCGCACAACCCACATTATTTGTCTCAGTGCCACGTTTGTGGACGAAGTTTCAAATGGGTGTATTGTCTAAAATACCTCAAAATAAGTTAAATATTTTACTTAGCATTCCCATTGTTAAAGGCATTATCGCAAAAAAAATCCGTAATAAAATGGGCATTAATCAAGCGCGCTTATTTGCTTCAGGTTCTGCGCCATTAGCGCCATCGGTGATTAGATGGTTTGAAAAATTAGGTGTCAATATTTGTGAAGGCTGGGGGATGACCGAAAATGCTGCGTTTGGGACTTCCGCGGTACCATTTCGTACAGATAAAGTTGGTACGATTGGACAGGCTTATGATGGAGTGGATATTCGGATTTCCGATGAAGGTGAAATTCAAGTCAAAGCACCTTGTGTGATGCTTGGATATTATTTGGAACCTGAGCAAACTGCTGAAACTATGACTGATGATGGATATTTGCGCACCGGTGATAAAGGCGAAATGGATAATGAAGGCTTTGTAAAAATCACAGGCAGACTAAAAGAAATATTCAAAACTTCTAAAGGTAAATACGTTGTCCCTGCACCTATTGAATCAATCATCGTTGAAAATACGAATATTGAGCAGGTGTGTGTGACAGGTGGCGATCTTCCTCAGCCGGTGGCGTTGATGGTCTTGTCTGAAGATGCGCAGCATTTATCCAAACATGAACTTAAAGCATCATTGTTGCACACGATGGAACATGTGAATAAGAAAGTGGAAAGTCATATGAAACTGGATCATTTTATTGTGATGTCAGAAGAGTGGACGATTGATAATGAACTGCTAACACCAACTTTAAAAGTAAAACGTCATGTATTGGAAGAGCGTTTCAAAGATGTGATCCTAGCAGAGCATTCTAGTACTGTGACTTTTATAGATTAATTATAATTGTACTAAAAAAGCCCTTGTTAATGATTGTTACAGCAATTATTAACAAGGGCTTTTTTGTGGCCTAACTATTTATAAATTTGTTTTTAAATAAATCATATGTCACTGGGCTTTAATTTATAAGCTTCTGCCTTTAACCCGATCAGCTCGACCGATAGATTACAATGCTCTAGGCATTCCGCCATCCACAGCACTCTCACTAAGAACTTCTCTTATTGCAGTATGTAATCTATTTATAATTTCCTGTTTGGATTCGATTATGACAATAAAGACACAGTTGCAATGCCATGGGGTAACTACTTACCGCTAGTAAAATTACTGCGGGTAACGTAACTTCAATTCAGCATAAACCGCTTCAGCATATTGTGGCATATTGGCGTCTAAGGCTTCGAGTACGTCAACTAGATGTTCATTGTCTTCACGACCTTGCCATTCTTTGTGGTATGTACCTTCTTTATAACCGTGATCTTGGCGGAAAAAGTTTAAGATATTTTTGCCAACGTATTGTTCGAATAACGTATCGCTAGACATTTCACATTGTTCAATAATGAACATAAACAAACCGACATCAAAACGTTTCGCTGCGGCTAAACCTGTCATTAATTCAAGGTTATCGAGTAAAGACTGTGTGCCAAATTGGTAATCAATTTCATCGAATGCAACGGACTTGCTAGGGGTGCCTAATTCTAAAGCAATTGCATTAGCGCTAGCTGTAATATCACCCTGAAATTTGATAATGATGTGCGAGAGTGCAAAATGCCAAATATCGACGCATTCCATTTGCAGTTGGGGCAAGTCTTTTTCTTGTGCTTTCCACCATTTCCAGCCGTGATGCTCGATAGCTTCAACTGATTCCACCATAGCTGCTCGCATAAAGCCATACCCAGCATTCATCCAATCAGGATTAACTTTAGTGTTCATTTTCTGTTGTAGTTCAAGCATAGTAGCGAGTTGTTGAGCGTTGAGCATAATGTTCTCATTCAATAGTAAATTATTGCTAGTGTAAACCTTTTCGGCAATTGGGTTAAGACACAAATGGCAAATAAATAGTTTTGCAAAAACTGATCTTGCATAAGCGCCCATGATCATGTTTACTTGAGTTCTGAACTGTATAAACATACATGTATATTATTTGTGCGATTTATTCGTGTTAACGGCTGTATTTGATTGAATATTGTACAGTTTTGGTGTTGGTTGCGATCTTGCTTTTGGTTAGATTAAAAGGAAATTATTATTATGTTTCATGTCGTCCCCTCTAATAAACAAGAGTTATTAACACAAGTGTTAATCGCGTTTATTCAAGATGACTATGCTGCTAATAAGCGGCACGTGTTTGATTGCGCGTCGATTGTTGTCGAGAGTCAGGGAATGAAGCATTATCTCAATATGGAAATAGCTAAACAAACTGGTTTAGCAATGAATATTGATTACCCTTTAGTATCTCGAGAAATATATCGTATATGTCGTCTTGTATTAGGAGATGATGTACCACATGATTCGCCCTATAAACGAGAGTACTTGGTCTGGAATATCTACGCTATTTTGCAATCTCCCGAATTTATTAGCGATCCCAAGGCCTTATTAGCCAATGCCTATTGGCAATCTCAAAACGACGCTAACTTACAATGTTTCCGTTTGGCAAAACAAGTAGCAGATATATTTGAACAATATTCTATCTATCGTAGTGACTGGCTAGAACAGTGGGAGCTTGGCATTACGTTAGGATTATCCGAAGCTTTAGAGCCTTGGCAACAACTTATTTGGCTTAAGCTGACACAGCACAACTCCCAACATCCAGCACAATTACGAGCTGCTGCGATAGCGGGCTTAGGGAAAGCAGCTGAGACGTTACCAGATCCACTGTATATTTTTGCGGTGAATACATTATCTCCCACACAGATCAAGTTTTTTACGGAAGTGGCGAAGCACACTGATGTTTATTTGTTTTTCCTCAATCCGTGCAGCGAATATTGGGGAGATTTGGTGAGTGATAAAGTTGCATTAAAGCGTCAGTTGGCCTCAAGTGTTGAATTACTCCAAGCTGATGAACAATCTCATCCGTTATTAGCAAATCTTGGGAGTCAAGGTCGGACCTTGTTTAATCAATTACAAGATATTCAGTATCCTGACATTACGGATAATCAACTATTTGTCGCTCCTCGGATTAACTTAAATGACTCACCGTCTCTGTTACATACTATTCAGGAAGATATAGCATCAGGTAAGCTTAATCGAACTAATCACAACGACGAGCTTTACGATAACTCAGTCCAGATTCACAGTTGTTACAGTCCTGTGCGCGAAGTACAAGTATTGCACGATGAATTACTTCGCGTATTACAGAATGATCCTAATTTAGAACCTCACGAAATTCTCGTTATGTGTCCCTCTGTTGAAGAATATGCCCCATTTGTGAATAGTGTTTTCCGTCCTATTTATAAGCCTCAGCCAGAGGGAACACCCCAGCTAGTTTGTTCTATCGCAGATCGCGCTCCGTTGGATAGTGAATCGGCAGTCATGATGTTTTTGGATATGTTAGCGTTACCAGATAGCCGTTTTTCGGTATTAAAAATCATTGATTATTTGCATATCCCTATGGTGCAAACGAAGCTTTCACTAACGTCTGATGAACTTGATTTGTGTCAACTTTGGTTGGAGCAAGCTAACATCAAATGGGGCGTCAATGCGGACCATAAAAAAGTAATTATTAACAGTGACGTTAGTGACGATGTGTATTCCTGGGAATGGGGTCTACAGCGTTTAGCGTTGGGATGTTTGCATAGTGCTGCAGCCGGACAACCAGCAGATTACGATTATGTTATTTCGATCGAAGGGTTAAATTCTCGTGTGTTAGCTAAACTGTTACTGTTAATCGATCAACTAAAACAGTTTCGACACACTTTATCCGGAGCAAAGGGCATAAAACAGTGGGTTGAAATATTACTAGAGATGTTGGACCAACTGTTTGCTAATCCAAATCAAGAAGAACAGGTCCTAAAGACGATTCAACATGTAATAACTGATTTGGGGCAACAAGTTGAATTTGCAGATTATGATGGGGAATTAGAATTGCCCATCATCAGAGAAAGCTTAACTGATCGCTTTGGCATACCAGATGCTCTCAACCAATTTTTAACTGGGCAAGTAACCTTCAGTTCAATGGTCCCTATGCGTAGTGTGCCATTTAAAATGATTTGTATCTTAGGCTTAAATGACGGTGTTTTCCCTCGAGTTTCAGCACCGAACAGTATAGATTTAATTGCGAGCAGTAAGCCGCGAAAGGGCGATCGTTCGCGCCGAAATGAAGATCGCTATTTATTTTTAGAGGCGATTTTGTCGGCTAGAGAATATTTATATTTGAGCTATCAAGGACAAAGTGTAAAAGACAATCAAACGTTAGAGCCCAGTTTGGTATTGCAAGAATTTATTGATTACCTAAATAATAAATTTATTACGCCTACACCGTTTGCGGATAAGATTATTCACACGCAACCATTACAGCCATTTAGCCCATCGTTATTTGACACTATGTCAAAACATTACCAAGCCAAAGGTTCCTATGATCAAGGGTGGTTGTCGTTAGCTCGACATCAACCGCAGATTCAAGATGTCTCGCTGTTAAACGTAGACAAAACACTCTACCTTAATGATACAGACTTGATCAATATGTTGAAAAACCCATTCAAATTATTAGTAAATAACCAATATAATGTGTTTTTAGAAGAGTTCATTAATCTTAATACGGATATTGAACCATTCAACCTAGATCCTTTGACTAAAGATAAGTTGTTGGGAGCTGCGGTCACGCATGCGCTAGAAATTCGTTCCGGTATTGATGTTGATGCGGTTCATGATTATCGTCAAGCGCTAATCAATCGCGGCGACATTTCGAGTTGGATGCTTGAAAATTCAGATATGCTACCTTACCGGGATGCTGCAAATGTGATTGCTCAAGCATTATCAGAGGTTGAGTTAACACCCAATATTCGCCATATTAATCTGCATAAAAGTGTCAATAATGTGGATTTTCATCTTCAGGCGAGCATTGCAATGGATGATAATTATCATTCTGATACTTTGATCCATAAAGAAATATCGAGTAATAAAAAAATCGAATTCAGTTTAGTTACGCTATTTAGGCATTGCTGTAAGCTTTGTTATTTCTCGCAATCTGGGCCGACGACGTTGCGGTATTTAAAAGCTAAAACTCAAAACAAACAACCTACATTTGGCATTGAGGCAGTGACAATTCCCGCTGACCATATTAGTGTCAATCAAGCTGAAGAGATCCTTGAGTTGTTATTACATGTCTATCAGCATGCTATGCAGAGACCAACGTTTATTCATTTGGCACTTAACACCGATTTACACTCATTATTACCTGATGATAAATCCTGTTATAGCGAGATTCCTAACATAGAATATGTTCTAGATGGTTATGGAGAACAACGTCAAGATAAATTCAGTGGCATGAAATGGTTTTTAAATACCTATTGTCTTTGGTTATTTCCACAAGGGTTTACCCATCAAGATATTGACCTCACATTGTTATCAAAACTGTATTTAAATCCCTTTATTAAACAAGCTGTTGAGGGAGCATTCATTGTCCCTGCTAAAAAATCAAAAGCGGGGACGAAATAATGACTGACATAACGTTATCGTCCTCTAGCCAGTCAGCTGCGCCAGAATTTTTACCTTTGGATGTAAAAACACTCCCGTTATCAAATCGACATTTAATCGAGGCTAGTGCCGGAACTGGAAAAACATTTAATATCACCCGAATAGCGATCAAGGTGTTATTAGTTAAAAAAATATCAATTACCCAATTATTGATTGTGACTTTTACGAAAGCCGCGACTCAGGAGTTAAGAGCTAGAATCGCACAAACGTTACAAGAATTTATTGTAATGCTTGAGGGGGAACCAAGTGCTTGGGATGAATTGTTAACACACATTTTTGAGAATGAGCCGGATATCACGGCTGAGTCGTCGTTAAAGCGTTTAAAAATGGCTGTATTTGAAATGGACGAAGCTGCTATTTTTACAATTAACAGTTTCTGTGGTCGTATGTTAACGCAATCTTCTTTTTTAACACACCAACCATTTGACCAAGCAATTATTGATGACAGTGAATCAATCTATATTGAAGTACTTCAAGATTGGTTCTTACAGCAGCAATCCAATCCTGAAATGCGCAGTGCACTGCATGATATGGGACTTGAAACACCGATCAAATATTTTGAAACATATAAAAATATTTTACTCAGTACATTACCTGTTGATTTTCCAACTCAAGCATCATTAGCGATACTCGCACAATACTCGGGACAGTTAATATTTGATAGCTTAGTGCAGCAAAGAACAGTATTTGCCAAGATATTACAGCCTCATGTGCCACAGATACAAACTTACTTTGACACAAAGAAAAAAGATATTGTGGTGGATGATGTACTTGATTGGTGTAATGCTTTTGAGTTTAGTGATATTAGTGCGACTTTAAGTGTGATGATGCACGGAACAGCCATTAAAGGGTACGTTAAAACATTAGGGGTGAATGATCCTGATGATCTGATTGATTCGTTTAAGGGGTTTCATGATTTAGTCAAAAAACGCTTTGCTAACAATACTAAGCGGTTTAGCGAGCTTGCTGAAAATATCGAGTCAATAACGCTGATTGCTGATTCTTTAAATACGATTCAAACCTTAGCGAGTAAAGAGAAGCGTCGTAACGGCGTACTTGATCATTCCGATACGGTGTCTTTGTTTTCCCAGCAGATCGTCGCTGGAAATGCGCAATTAATTAATTCAATTCAGATGCAATACCCAATTGCATTAATTGACGAATTTCAAGATACCGATGCTGATCAATATGCTATTTTTCAACATGTTTATCCCATCAACGATCCTCGTTTTATGTTATTGATGATAGGTGATCCTAAGCAAGCTATTTATGGGTTTCGAGGTGGTGATGTGTTTACGTATCTTAAAGCGGTGAAGGATGCTAAGCACCATTGGAGTATGGATACTAACTATCGTTCAACTGCGTCGGTTGTCAATGGTTACAATGCCTTGTTTTACGGTCTTGAAATACCCAATCATCGGATTGATGATATGCAGAAATGGGCGGGATCTCGGGCCAAACAGCAAACATCAATCAGTCATGATAATGCCACTAGCGTCATTGCTCAGCCTACTCCAGAACATGGACTATTTGATTATGGTATACAGTATAATTGGATTTTGGCAACTCCAAAAGCCAAAGCAAACAATACCCCTTTACTCGATTCTATGTCGCAATCCGGGACTCATTTCTTTGCTCTTTCGGCTAATCAAGTCGACCCAGAACACCCTGTAGCGAAAGATAAATTTACAGCCATTAAATTAATGTCTCAATGGGTTGCACAAGAAGTTCAACGGTTAATAACGAGTGTTCGTTTAGGAGACAGGTTGGTAGCGCCAGCGGATATCGCGATATTAGTCAATAACCGAGCCCAGGGGCAAATAATCAAAAAAGTTTTTGCAGTTAGCGGTTTAAATAGTGTGATTTTAAGCGACAGAACGTCAATTTTTGCGTCTAACCAAGCAACTAACATGTACCGTTTTCTCAATGGGGTACTAAATTACAATCAAGACCGCGCATTCAAAGCACTGCTCGGTACCGACTTATTTGGACTTGAACGTCAGTCATTATCTACCATTGAAGACGATCCTAATGCAATCGATGCTAATAAACTTAAAGCGTTCGATTTATTACAACGATGGCAACGAGATGGCGTCATGGCCATGCTCACTTTTGTTTTAAAAACACATTTCAAAATTTATGGTCACGGTGACGACGCAGAACGCATTATTTCTAATTACATGCAGTTGGCAGAAATACTGAATGAAGTAGAGCGGACTAATTCGTTGGTAACGATGACAGTAACATTTTTATATGAAAAATTAGCTCAACAAAACGATGCAGATAGTTATTGCCAAAGGCTTGAGTCGGATGATGCGTTGATTAAAATCGTCACGATTCATGGATCCAAAGGGTTAGAATATCCGATAGTATTTGTACCGTTTGATAGTTTCGGTAAAGAAAAATTAATTTCTGATAGTAATAAATTTTGTACTTATTACGATAAAGAAACACAAACTAAACGGCATTTTTTAGGTCGGGTACCGCATATTGAAGCCCAGCAAATAGAGCAACTGAGTCGCGAAACGATCCGTCTTTTATATGTTGCTATAACCCGAGCTGCTCATCGTTGTTATTTAGGCTATCAAGATATTCATCATTTTAGTAACTCTGCGATACATTATGTTCTGTCTCAAGTTGCAGTACCTTTGCAGTTAAACACCAATGAGTATATGCAACAACTCGCAGCTCATGAACCCAATACCTTTGCTTACCATGATGTACCCAGTCAAATTAATGTACCACGAATGGAATTTACAGAAGATCCAACGTTATTAAGTGCACTAACCTATGATGGGAAAACCCAATCCCAATGGCAAGTATATTCATATACAAAATTACTAAAACAAAATGTACAAGTTGATTTGAATGAGAAGTCGCATGGAGATGACAAGGCTGCAGCTTCACTTAACGTTAATAAATCAGTTTCCGATGAAATTCGGTTTACCTTAACTAAAGGGGCTGGGGCAGGTGAGCTGTTACATAAAATTCTAGAAAAAAGTGACTTTACTGAAGCATTTGATGAGGATGTAGTGAAACAAGAATTCAAAACGCATTTGGTAAACGATAGCGAACATGCCGATGCGGTGATCGAGTGGCTGAACGAAATTGTTCGTACTCCGTTACATAACCCGCATCATAACGCTTCTTTTTCGTTACAACAGTTAACGCAGCGACAAACGCTTAGAGAGCCACAGTTTTACTTTCCTCTAGAAAACACATCAATTGGTACCTTGACTCATTTACTAGCAACACATCGTGGTATGGCCGTATCAATTGCTTCTGTTCAACGACAATTGCAAGGGATGATGCAAGGTTTTATCGATTTAATCTTTACAGTTGATGGCAAATATTACGTGGCAGATTATAAGTCTACTCACTTAGGAAATGCATTGAGTGATTATTCTCATGATGCATTATTGAATGACATCCAATCTCACCAGTACGATCTGCAGTATCTGATCTATACCTGGGTGCTACACAAAATGTTATCGCAACACATTAAGGATTACGATCCTCAAATTCATCTTGGTGGGGTTTATTATTTTTACTTACGCGGCATGTCGCCTAATGCTCCACCGAACAATGGGGTGTATTACCGCCATATTACGCAACAAGATATAGCTGCATTAAACACTGCTTTTGCTTGTGAGACAGGTCCCCAGGAGCACAGGTTATGAGCTTAAATCACTTTACTCAACATTTATCGGCACATGAGTTAGATATTGCATTGATTAAAACTCAACTAACAGCATACTTTGATAATGATGCCTTAAGAGCTCATTCGTTATCCCCCGATATACAAACGGCATGTGCATTATTGCTGGCATTACAAGAAGCACAGTGCCAAGGGCATAGTTATGTCAATTTAACTGATTTAGCTGACCATTGTTATTTTGTGGAAAGTAATGACGATTTACTTTCACAACAGGACAATACTCCGATCAAAACCGGCTATCTGTTTCCTGAACTGCCACAAATTATTCGGGTCGTGCAACAAATGCAGCAGCACCCTATTCATGGTCATTTATTGGTAGTGCAGGATAATCGGTTATTTAGTCAAAAAGTGTTCGAGTACGAGCAATATATATCACAAAATATATCGAAACGAATTTGCACGCAGATATCAACAATAACTCCCGAAGCTTTACAATTGTTTCCTCAGCTTTACCCTGATCCTAACAGTAACCCTTGGCAATCAATTGCCAGTATTGCAGCATTGACTCAACCTTTTTATATTATTAACGGGGGTCCTGGCACCGGTAAAACTTACACCGTGTTAAGGACGCTTTTAATGCTCTTAGCGCAAGCAAAAACGACGATGACTATTGCTCTTTGTGCACCTACAGGTAAAGCTGCACAACGAGTATCTGAATCGCTCATCAATGAAGTTTCCACTTTAGCTAACCAATCAGTTGCACTGACACTTTTAGCAATGATCCCCGAACAAGCCACCACGGTTCATCGCTTATTAGGTATCCGCAAAGGCTCAGGTGAAGCACGATTTAATGCGACTCATCCTTTGCCGTATGATTTATTAGTCGTCGACGAAGCTTCAATGTTGGATACTGCATTATTTTACCGTTTACTGAGTGCCTGTCGCACTGATACTAGAATTATCTTAATCGGCGATACAGCTCAGCTTCCATCGGTAGAAAGTGGGGCTGTTTTACATGATTTAATGCCGAAATCAGAGAATGTTTTTTCGCCCGAGCTATGTGCATGGATTGATTCATTTAGTCCTGAATTAGGATCTAATTTAAGTGTGGAAACTAATGAACAAAATGGTGCTAGAACCAATTATGCCACAACGTTAGTGCACAATATGCGTTCTAATAAAGGAATCAATGAAGTCGCTAACGCCATTTATAACAATGCTACTCGCACCATGCTGACTAAACTTGATGCTGTGCAAATGCAATGGGCAGCAACTGAACCGAACATTGCACTGCTAGCGGAACCGTTGTTGCTGAAAAAGACTCAACTGGATGAGAATCTAGCACAGATACTTCAAGACAAAACAGCACAATGTGTGCTGGCATTAACTAAAGCCTATTATGAATCATTACTCATCTGCACCGATCCGGTTCTAGCAATCGAACAGCTTAAACAATTTAGGATCCTCACGCCCATTCGTAAGGGGCCATTTGGCGTGACTGGCATTAATTATCAGATTGAGCAGTATCTGTTAAAGCAAATATATGATACCAGCAAAAAATCGGTGAATGGGATGTATCATGGGCGGGCAATTTTGATTACCCAAAATGACGCGCAATTAGGGGTGTTTAATGGAGATTCAGGGGTAGTATTACTGAATGACGAAAATGTATTAACAGCTTATATTGACCGTGGGAAACAGCCTCCTCTAGCTATTTCACCCTATCGATTACCGGAGGTACAATCACTTTATGCCATGACAATCCATAAAACTCAAGGTAGCGAATTTGATAAGGTATTCATCATACTCCCGCCAGATGAAAGTGCAGGGATAACCAAAGAGTTAATTTACACCGGTATTACAAGAGCACGTTCGTATGTTGCTGTATCGGGTACAACAGAAGCGCTTACTCGAGCTATCGCAAAACACCATCAACGTAATACATTTATTAGGATTTTAGATGACGCTGGAAAATGAATGATGCGATTGTAAATAGCGATCAAAGACGCTTGCAATAACACGTATTAATGGTCGGTGATCCTGATTAACTGACACTTTATTAGCCTCAAGTGTCAAAACGTCTAACTGGGATAATGCCTGCAATTGTGCCAGTTCGTTGTGCAAATAGGTATCGATGTTTAGGTGAAACGGCTTAGCGACGTGCGTTAAGTCGACACTGAAATTACACATCAGTTGACTTATTATTTGTCCGCGAAACAGGTCGTCTTGACTCAGTGACATACCACGATGACGTAATTGAGATTGTGTGATTTGTTCATAGTATTTTGCTAAGTCGACATTATTTTGTGACCGAGTATTGCCAATATTAGAAATAGCGCTGACCCCTAAGCCGAGGATCTGATCATTGTTATCACTGGTATAACCCTGAAAATTACGAGATAAGGTACCGGCTTCAAGTGCTTTAGTTAATGTATCGTCGTGTTTAGCGAAATGATCAAGCCCAATCTTTTGATAACCTAGCGCTGATAATCCTTTTGCTATTTGTAGCGTCATTGCTTTTTTTTCGGCAATAGTAGGCATATTAGCTTTTTCAAATTTACGTTGAGACGGAAATCGTGCAGGTAAATGGGCATAATTAAAGACTGAAATACGCTCACAATTAAAGCGCTGAACGGCTAACAATGTTTCTTCTATCGTACTCGTATTTTGTTCAGGTAATCCGACAATTAAATCTAAATTAATAGAAGTAAAGCCACTGGCATAAGCACTAGCAAGACAGTCTTCTATATGCTCAGTTGATTGAATGCGGTTAATGGTTTGTTGTACTCTTGCATTGACATCTTGCACGCCCAGACTTAATCGACGAAAACCCAAATCTGCTAGATGTTGGATGTAGTCGGGAGTTAGATTACGAGGATCGCACTCGATACTTTGCTGTGCTCCTTCTAATAACATAAAGTTCGCATTAATTAACTCATACAAACGACTATGTTGTGCTTGCGTCAAAAAACTTGGACTACCGCCACCATAATGAATATGGCTAACTTTTAATGATGGCGAAACAGCGCTTATTTGGCGCATTTCGTTAGCTAAATAATCAAGGTAGATATCGGCTTTACTTTTATCTTGAGTAATACGTTTATTACACCCACAGTAGTTACATAACGATTGGCAAAATGGAATATGAATATACAGTGATATAGGCTGATGCTGAGTGTTTAGACTGGCTAACACCGGTGTATTAAAATCCCCATCTGAAAATTCAACCGCAGTAGGATATGAGGTGTAGCGAGGAACATGGCGTTCATACAGGCTTTGAATATCAACATATGCGGGAATAGCCAAATGTGATGTTGTGCATGGTATGATTTTCTGATCAAGGGATGACATGTACGAACCTAATTTTAATAGTAAAGAGGTACAATACTCAAATAGTCACTTTCACATATTGATACAAAACAATAAACGTGTGAGTGATGAATCATCATTCATGAACAAAATTCTTATTTTGCGAAAAAGTTTTTTACACTAACAAAATGATAACAACAAAAAACAGGATGTGAGCATGCAAAAAATTACGTTTGTCAGACATGGTCAGGCATCATATGGTAGCGATAACTATGATAAGCTCAGCGAATTAGGTCATAAACAAACCCGTTTATTAGGTGAGTATTTTAAAAAAATTGATTATCAGTTTGATGCAATCTATACCGGTAATATGATACGCCACCATGAGACGGCGGAACAAATATTGAATGGCATGGAAGTGTCAACACACTTTAATCAAATTCCAAATTTTGACGAATTTGACTTTGAAGCTGTGGTTGCGGCTTACTTGGCATTTTCTGGAGAGACATTACCTTGCAAAGATGCGCCTCGCTCGGATTTTTATCGTTTACTAAAACAAGCAATGTTAGCTTGGTCAAACAACCAGTTACTACATTTACCAGAAACTTGGCAAGCATTTCAACATAGAGTTGTCGCTGGCGTTAAACATGCTATTACCCAGCACCCCAATGCGCAACATATACTTGTTGCAACTTCGGGGGGGGCAATTGCGATGCTTAAAGGGCATGTGCTTGGATTATCAGTCGACAAACTTGTGGATATGAATTTACAAATTAGAAATGCCAGTTTCCATCAATATTTAGTCAGCCCCAGTCATATGCTTGAAACCAGTTTTAATCAAATCGGTCATTTAGAGTTGCAAGCGAACAAAGCGTTACTGACTTATTCATAAAATAACAATATTTTACACTACCAAGGACTAATCAAAATGAGTGGAACTATGAAGGCCGTTGTCTGCCATGAATTCGGACCGATTGAACAATTAGTTGTAGAATCGATGCCTATCCCGATACCTAAATCCGACGAAATACTAATCAAAGTAGAGGCAGCGGGTGTTAATTTTCCTGATGGGCTCTTAGTCCAAGGGTTATATCAAATGCAGCCTCCACATCCGTTTATTCCTGGGAATGAAGTAGCGGGTACGATCATCCAGGTAGGCGAAAACGTCTCTTATTTGCAAGCAGGGGGCAGGGTCGTTGGCTTGAGTGTTCTTGGAGGCTACGCGCAATATGTTTGTTGTAAAGCGTCACATGTTATGCCGTTACCAGATGCTGTCGATTTCACTTCTGCCGCCGGCTTGATTACGGCGCATGCAACAGCACATCACGGTTTAAAGCAGCGCGCGCAATTACAGCCAGGGCAAACGGTACTTGTCACTGGCGCTGCCGGCGGTACCGGTATTGCTGCTGTGCAAATAGCAAAGAAAATGGGGGCGATTGTTATTGCGGCCTGTTCGAGTGATGAAAAAATTGCATTTGCCAAAGCGCATGGTGCTGATTTTGGAATCAACTACACCCGAGAAGATCTAACTGCTGCGGCCAAAGCGATTACCAATAAACGAGGAGTCGATGTGGTGTATGAATGTGTTGGTGGAGATATATTTACTCAATGCAGCAAAGCTATGGCATGGAACGGACGTTTACTGGTTGTCGGCTTCGCTAGCGGCAAGATCCCTCAGTTCCCGGTTAATTTAGCATTAGTTAAAGGTTATTCTGTTGTTGGTGTTTTCTGGGGATCGTTCACGCAACATGAACCACAAGTTTTCGCGCAAAATATGAAAGAATTATTTGGCTGGTTAGTGTCAGGTGATGTCAGTGTTCACGTTGATAAAACTTATCCATTGGATCAAGCAGTGCAAGCATTACTGAATCTGAACCAACGTGCTGTAAAGGGTAAATTAGTCATCACACCTTAATTACTCTTTGTCATTATCTAGACTAATAGGCAATCATAACGGCAATAAAGTATGCAAAATTTGGTCGCTCCCCTAGTATATGACCATCCCTGTTTTCAGCAGATGTATCAATATTAATCATAAAGAGAGCGGCATTATGCAAAATTATAAAGCACCTAAAACTGATACCTTGTTTGTTATGAATGAAGTATTTAATTTCGCAGCGCATTACCAGCGATTAGGCTTTGCCGATGCAACGCCTGATTTGGTGGATGCAATCTACGCTGAAGCAGCCAAATTTGCAGAAGAAGTGCTCGCGCCAATTAATGCCATTGGTGATCAAGAAGGTTGTCAGTGGCATGACGGAGAGGTCACAACGCCAACGGGTTTTAAAGAAGCTTATGCAAAATATGTCGAGGGAGGCTGGCCATCAATGGCGCACCCAGAACAATATGGTGGTCAGGCATTACCTTACTCATTAGCATCGGCAATGGCTGAATGGTTTTCTGGTGCTAACCATTCATGGGCAATGTACCCTGGTTTATCACAAGGCTGTATTGATACCATAAAGGCACATGGTTCGGATATTCAAAAAGAAATGTTTTTACATAATCTTGTCGCAGGCACTTGGACCGGCACAATGTGTTTAACGGAACCCCATTGTGGTTCTGATCTAGGCATGCTCAAGTGTAAAGCCGAACCCAATGATGATGGCACCTATAAACTAACCGGGACCAAAATATTCATTTCTGCGGGTGAACATGATATGTCAGAAAATATTGTACATATAGTCTTAGCACGCTTACCTGGAGCGCCAGAAGGCACTCGTGGTATTTCATTATTCGTAGTACCTAAATATCACGTTGATGCACAAGGTAATAAAGGTGAAAGAAATACCGTTAAATGTGGTTCAATTGAGCATAAAATGGGCATTAAAGGCAGTGCGACTTGTGTTATTAATTTTGACGAAGCCACAGGTGTATTAATTGGCGAGCAAAATCGTGGCTTGAATTGCATGTTTACCTTTATGAATATTGCTCGCATCGGTACTGGGTTAGAAGGCTTATCTGCGTCGGAAGCATCGTTTCAAGGGGCATTAGCGTACGCGAAAGACCGTTTACAATTTCGAGCGTTGACAGGTAAACAAAACAGCGAAGGTCCTGCTGATCCTATTATAGTGCATCCGGATGTTCGTCGTATGTTACTTACTCAAAAAGCCTTTGCAGAAGGCAATCGCGCACTTGCTATTTATTGCATGCAATTAGTTGATGAAACATTATATGGTACCGATGCTGAAACGAAACAAATAGCAGATAATAAATTGTCACTCCTCACACCCATTGTTAAAGCATTTTTAACTGAAACGGCGTTAGAATCTACCTCACATGGT
Organism: Glaciecola sp. UBA983; assembly: GCA_002292215.1. GTDB lineage: Bacteria > Pseudomonadota > Gammaproteobacteria > Enterobacterales > Alteromonadaceae > Opacimonas. The sequence continues at coordinate 18,913 of DBBN01000047.1, forward strand.
ATGCAAGTCTACGGTGGGCATGGTTATATTGCGGAGTGGGGCATGGAGCAATTAGCAAGGGATACGCGTATTTGTACCATGTATGAAGGTACCACAGGTATTCAAGCGATGGATCTACTTGCCCGTAAGATTATGGGGTCAAAAGGCGAGTTACTTAAGATTGTTCAGAGTGAAATTTTAACTTATTGTCATAGTATTCGTGACCAACAACAATTTAATGTGATGGCAAACGCGATTCAATCTCATTGCGATGAATGGCAGCAGCTAACGGCTGAGATTGGTAAATCAGCACAACAAAATCCCAA